>CAYVXS010000145.1:0-7319 GCA_964454885.1 uncultured Pirellulales bacterium | reverse complement strand
CAAGGGTGGAAAAAGAAGCACAAAAAGGGCCTGAGGTAACAGGACAGGATGAAGATTCCTCGGATCAGGATAATATCGATGACGACGTCGAGCAGGAAGACGAGCCGGACGAGGAAACCAAAGGGGACGAGCCGGATGAGCAGGAGCAGGAAGATGATACGGACGAGGAAACTGAAGAGGACGGACCGGATGAGCAGGATTCGGAAATCCGCGATTAAGCAATGCGAACGATTAAAACAGAAAGATCTCGAACATGGCCAATTATAATAAAATTTTATTGATGGGTAATCTTACCCGTGATCCTCAGTTGTCGTACACGCCCAGTCAGACCGCAGTGGTCGATTTCGGCCTGGCAACTAATCGCAGGTGGACGGCCCAGGACGGCAGTCAGAGAGAAGAGACATGTTTCGTCGATTGCCGGGCGTTCGGTCGGCAGGCGGAGAATATGAATAAGTACCTCAGTAAAGGAAGACTCGTTTTTATTGAGGGCAGACTGACGTTCGATACGTGGACCGCTCAGGATGGCACGAAACGCAGCCGACACAGGGTTACCGTCGAGAACTGCCAGTTTATGCCCGGCTCGGGAGCCGCCGGAGGCGAGCAGGAATCCGCAAACAGCACGGGAGCAGACTATGAATCGGCTCCACAGAAAAGCGACGATGACATTCCGTTCTGATGTTAGTTCGGTCGCTCTTTATTCGTACAACAGAGACAAAAATCAGGAAGTTTTTATTACAGGATAACAAAGATGAATATAACAAAGAAAGCAGACAATAAAAGAAAACCGGGTTTCGTAGGAGCCCGTGAACAGACCCAATGTCGCTTTTGCAGAAGGGGAATTAAGTACGTTGACTACAAAGACATCGGTACTTTACAAAAGCTGCTGACAAACCGCGGCAAAATATACTCACGCAAGCGCAGCGGCAACTGTGCCGGCTGCCAGCGGAAAGCGAAAAAAGCCATTAAGCGGGCAAGATACATGGCATTGCTGCCGTTTACAGCGTAGATTTGAATTTTATGACAAGTTATTTGGTTAATCGGTTAAATTAACTCATGCCGCTTCGAGCGGACCTTTTAACCAGAAAGGATTACCGAATGAAAGTTTTACTTTGCGAAGATATTAAGAAACTCGGCTGGTTCGGGGATGTTGTTGAAGTCAACAACGGTTATGCGAGAAACTATTTGCTCCCACAGGGTCTTGCGAAGGTTGCCAGTGATGAAAGTATAAGATCTTTAGCCGAAGAAAAAGCAAAACGCGCCGAGAAGCGAATCGAGGAAAGAAAACGTTTCGAAGACGCAGCCAAAACAGTCGAAGGGGCCGAAGCCGTAGTAGCCGCCAAAGCAAACGAACAGGGGCATTTGTACGGTTCGGTAACCGCCGAGCAAATAGCGGCCAATCTTCGGGAGCAGGGTTTTCTTGTCGCCAACGAGGTTGTTCATCTGCACGAACATATCAAGCAGGTCGGAACACATACTATAACGCTGAAATTTGCCGACAACGTCACCGCAAATATAAATCTTGTGGTTGTTCCGGAGCAGGCAAGCGAAGAAGAAACCGACGAAGCTTAAATTCTTTTATAATTACTTAAAAATATTCCGGTGATTATGCTGTATTTTAACAGCCGGATTCTGAAATATTTTTTTCGAACCGACTGTTTTCCGGGGGGTTATTAGTATTTCCTGCCAATCTACAAGTTAATGACACAATATAAAAAAAATTTAACATTTTCTTCACTTAGATGCACATAATTGAACATGTCGGCACATTAATGCATCTTTTACAAACATCCGGAACAGAAGTTACACGAAGACAGCACAGAAATTCACATTCACCTTGTTAAAATAGCTAACGTTGATTCAGTTAGAAATTAAAAAAAGGTAAACTTATATAACTCCTATTCCTACAGCGATATATCACCTGAAAAGATAAATAATATCTGAATTATAATACAGAAATTTAATATCATAAGCCTTTTTTATACTTGACAAAAACAATACGGACAGTTAAATTAGGCCAAGAAGGTAACTTGGTAGGGGGTTAAATCAAAAGGATTTGGTCAAAGAAAAGGATTGGATAAGATGAAGGATTTATTTACCACCGGGGAAGCTGCGGATATTTGCAAAGTAAGTCAACAAACAATAATTCGTTGCTTCGATTCCGGGCGGCTGGAGGGATTCCGCGTCCCAGGTTCCAGATTTCGGAGGATTCCTCGCCAGAGTTTAGTTAAGTTCATGAGGGAAAATAAGATCCCGCTTGATGCAATCGAGTCCGGCAAAAGAAAAATACTTATCGTTGACGACGATGTCGAAATTGTCGAGCTTCTGCTCGATGTCCTCGAAAGGGACGGCAGATTCGAAGTTAAAACCGCGTCGAGTGGATATGAAGCGGGATTAGTCACGGAGAAGTTTCGGCCTGAGCTGATCCTGCTGGACTACATGCTGCCGGATGTAAACGGCAACATTGTCTGCCAGACAATCAAGAGGAATCCAGAATTCGAGAATATAAAAATTATAATTGTAAGCGGCGTCGTTAAACAGGATGAGATCGCTCAGCTCCTCAAATCCGGCGCCGAAGATTTTATAAGAAAACCTTTTGATATTGCCGAGCTAACGGGCAAAATCACTGCCACGCTGCAGATGAAGTAAAAACAGTGCACCACTTTGTCGTGTTTGCCCCTGTCCTGTTGCAGCGCAGGTATAAGTATGTGGCAAAACGAAGGAGGACGGGATAATTTAAATCGGGCGGACCAGACTATATGCCGGACAATCTCGAAAAAGACACAACTGCATCCAGGCAGGTAGAGCTTGCCATCGGCCATCTCGATTGCCTTTCAACTCTCGATTGTATTGCGGCACAATATCTGCCGAAACTTTTGCAAACCCAGTTTCATCCATCCGCCCTTATCGATATTATAGAATCGGACCCGGTCCTTACATCGAGAATTCTTTCGCTTATAGACAGTCACGGTATCGGCCTGCCCGACGGAAGATTCTCGATCAGCAAGGCGCTCGATAAAATACCGGCCCATGAAATTCGAGATTGGGTTTTGACGATTAAAGTCTCACAGGTTTCCGACCGAGGTGACAGCACAGGCAACGAGGGTATTTCCCGTCAAAAAGGACTGATTCTTCACAGCATTGCGACAGCCTGCTGCGCCAGGAATATCGCAGAAGCGGCCTCGCCGCGAATGGACCCGCAATTGGCATTTTGCGCCGGATTGCTGCATGACATCGGAAAACTTGCGATAGACCAGGTAATGCCGAAAAGTTATGCCCAGATTCTCGAAGAGGCCGAAACATCCGGACAGAACACACATGCTATCGAACAAAAATATCTCGGAACAGACCATACTATTATCGGTAAACACCTGGCCCGGAAGTGGCGATTCCCTAATTTGGTTACGATTGCAATCTGGCTGCATCACAGTCAGACTATTACAATTTCGCACGAAATGCCCGAAGCGAGAATAGCAGAGGTCGTTCAATTAGCGGATTCGATAGCGCGCCAATCCGGGATAGGCTGGTCCGGCAGTTTCGGTCCGCCCGAACCGGTAGAGCCTTTAGCCCGGGGTCTTTCGATAACCTCCGAGCAATTGCAACAACTGCGCCGGCAATTGAAAGATATGGTCGAGCAAAAATCAAAAGTCCTGGGCCTGGAGCTTCCCCGCAGCCGCCAAAAGTACGGCGAAATTTTACACGACGCCACCGTTCAGTTTGCCCGGCGGGACACGGAGCTGTCACATGAAAACCGCAGGCTGCAAAGTGCCTCGAGCCATTTCGAATTCATAAAAGAGTTTCTGTTCGATATAAGTTCCGCCGCCACCGCCCTCGATATGGCGGAAAATCTGGCCGCCCGCTGGCAAAGATTTTATCAGACAGGCAGGATATGTCTGTTTTTGGCACCATCGGCGGGTTCACAAATCCTCGAAACTGTTATCGTGGAAAATCTCGCACAAAGCGAGATCGTTTCCGTCGATGTCCCTGTTGGTATATCCGTTATCCCTGAGTCTCTCTCGAACAGTTTCGCGATTGTGAAAGCTCATGAATATCTCGACTGGCTGTTCGAGCAACTTGATGTAAGCTTCGATGAAAATCAGACTAAATTATTACCGCTGCTTTACGGCGGCAGGGCCATCGGAGCAATTGCATTCGAGCTGCATTATCCCTCCGATACGGAATTATTCGAGCTAAGCTTCAGAACATCCGCCTCGATTGCCGGGGCCGTACTGGGTACGGTTATGTCACTGGACAGAGAACAGAAATACTCGGAACGTTTCGTACAGCTTATTTCCACTCCGACAAAGCTGGAATCCTCGCCCGCGCCCGAGCCGCCTCAGCCAAAAATTGAGCGGCAACACTTAACGTCGGCGGAGGTCTCAATGAAAGCTTTGGCCGAGATGGCGGCGGGAGCGGCGCACGAGCTGAATAATCCTCTCGCCGTGATTTCCGGTCGGGCGCAACTGCTGTCCGAAGCAGAAAGCAACCAGGAAAAGAGACAGATACTGGAACAGATTCACGAGAACGCCAACGAAGCTTCGGAGATTATCGAGGACCTGATGAGTTTCGCCGAACCGCCTCAGCCGAGGCCCGCCCGAACGGGAATTAATCAGATGATCGATGAGGCGATACAATTGGCGGGCCGAAAAACGAATACCGAAGAGCTTGATATTCGAATCGAGGTTGCCGAAGATATCGAGGACGTATTTGTTGACTCGGCACAAATCGTATCGGCAATTGCGAATATTATCGCCAATGCCGTGGAATCCTACCGTGAAAATATCGGGCCTGTCCTAATAACGGCCGGTATCGATGCAGCTACGGATATGATAAAGCTGTCGATAAAGGATAACGGGTGCGGCATGGACGAGCAAACTTTGCATAAGGCAATCCAGCCGTTCTTCTCGGCAAGGCCGGCCGGGCGGAAAAGAGGAATGGGTCTTGCTTACGCCGCCCGACTTATAAATTTAAACAACGGTTTTCTGAACATCGAAAGCGAGCCGGATGCCGGAACAACCGTGAGCATTTCTTTGCCACGCGAATAGTTTTTCCTCCTTTTTAACGATTCCGATAAACCGGTTCTAAACAGTTCCGGATATATATGACCTTATTTATCAGCGGTTTACCATGTGTAAAAGTTTAAAGAAATAAGGGGGAGCGTTGTGCAGGCTCCCCTTTATTTTCGAAGGAGGTTAGGTGTTATAAAATTATACGTTTCCGTCGTGGATTTGTTCGTTGACGGATAAAAATCATCCCGGAAATATGATGTCACGTTCGGTTTATTCTTGCCTGTGCAACAAACAGGCGTATGATTGTTACAGTTTTTTGATTTGAAATTTTGGGGATGGATTTTTATGTCAAAAATAGCGGTCGATGTCGTTTTGATACCCTCGGACCAGATGACAAATATGACCATCGAGATCAACAGGAAACTTTCGGAAAAAAATCCCGGTAAAATAATTTTGGACAGGGAAAAATGCCTGCCTCACATTTCCCTGGCCATGGGCTGCATCGATCAAAAAAAAATCGCCGATATCGAGAAAATTCTGCTGAAAATCGCCGGAGAATTTTCCATCGGTCCTTTACGCATTGCCGGCGTTCATACGCACACAAACTTTACAGGCGAAAAAGTATCGGTACTTCAAATAAAAAATACGGACCTGCTCCAGTCGCTCCACGAACGGGTTATGACATCAATGAAACCTTATTTTAGCTACGATGTAACCGAGGATATGGTGCTCAGTGACGGGACCGTAAGCAAATCGACCCTGCTCTGGATTAAAAACTATCCTATGGAATCCGGTTATGATAAATTTTTCCCGCATATAACGCTCGGGTACGGCGAAACAGCACTTGAAAATCTCCCAATTGACTTTGCGGTAACAAAAATCTCATTATGTCACTTGGGAAATCACTGTACGTGCAGAAAAGTTCTTGCGGCGGCGGAATTTACGTCCTGAGCGGACAATTGCCTCCTTTTTCGATAAAAAAAACTTGCATTCGTGGGAAAATTAATATATGCTTTTCAAGATAATGTTATTGCCACGGTTCATGGAGGTCGGTGCCGCAATAATTCACTAACTCGCTGATTTTCTGAAATTTAAGTTGCAATTGACCTGCTTATACACACCGAAACCGGCGGGGGAACCGTGTTTGGCAGATAACAGATATAGTCGGAATAATATGAAGGAGGAGATGATTGTGAAAATAAATCAGGATTTCGGAATGTCGGTCCGGACGATTCTTTTCCTCGGAGACAAGGACACGTCCGGATTTATCCAGGCCGCGGAGATTGCAAAGGCCCTGGACTTTTCTGTGGGATACCTGCAGAAAGTCGTCCAGAATCTCAGCAAACAGGGCATAGTCGAATGCAAGCGAGGGAGAGTCGGCGGAATAAGGTTAAGAGCGAAAGTGATAACATTACTCGATATCTGGAAGGCGACCTGCGGCGAACCGAGTATTGTCGATTCGTCTCTTTCCGTGATGAAGAAACCGCTAAAAGCATTCGCCGATTCGATGAGCGAGGCGGTTGTTTATAGAAAAGTCAAAGGCTGATTCGGTTCCGTATGGACACATCCTGGAAACCGGGTATAAGCAATTCCGCCTTTAGACGGATGTCTTTTTACTTTCATCTTTTCGATACATTATAATAGCACCTCTTTTCCCCCCGCTCCGGGACCGTGCCGGAACGGCCTGCAGAGCACAAGTCCGAAAACAAAATGCAGCGGCAAGCTCCAACCGGAATATTTTGGCTTTTTACTCCGTTGCCGATAGCTGCATATCTGATAACGGACTGTTTATAGGGCCGCCTGATATACGGCTCTTAAAATTGTACAAGCCTTAAAGCCCCGCTTATATCGAGCCGAATTTAAGAACGCCGGAAGCACTACAAATAACAGCGACCCGTCGATATGAGCGAGGAACCGTGCAAGACGAAAATAGAAATAAAAGGTTGCGTCTGCTTGTAAAGAAGCTGAATAAAGAACGCAAAAAACAGGGTAAACAAATTGACATACTCTGCAACGACCTTATTTCGGCCCAGAGAGACTTTATGAAAAGGCTGAAGGTCGTCAGTTTCGTTGCGAATTTTTACGAGTCTATCATCGGGGCGACCGACCTGAACCATCTTTTATACACCGCCGTCGAAATGATAAAAGAGCAAATCGACGATGTGAATGTGACCTTCTTCATCTTCCGGACCGAGACCTTCGAGCAGCATTCTTTCGAAAACGGTCACGCCGTTGCCTTCGAGAAGGATCATTTTGTCAACTGCTTCAATCCTGAGCTTATAGAAAATATTTGTGCAGCGAATAAGGTATGCA
>CAYVXS010000144.1:0-7349 GCA_964454885.1 uncultured Pirellulales bacterium | reverse complement strand
ATTTCAGTCAGCAGAACAACGGCCAAAAAACCGGGAGCAAGCCAAAGCTTAGGGGCTGTCCATTGTCTTTCCTGATCCATTGTGTGTTTGCCCTGATTGACCATCATAATTATAAACACGAACAATACCATAATGGCGCCGGCGTTGATTATCACTATTAACGCAGCCACGAATGGCGCACCCAATACGAAAAAGATTACGCCAACCGCAAGCAGTGACAGGATAAAATATAACAGTGCATGAACCGGATTCATTCGTGTTATCGCCGCTGCCGTTGCGACAACGGCAATAAAGGCTGAGATATAAAAAACAATAGTCACGATTCCTGGACTGCTAAAAGTTTTAAGGCATTAATTCGTGCAGGTTAACGGGCGGCTTTTCATTATCACCATGCCCCTTGTCTTTAACACCGACAGAGACACCTGCGACTTTATAAAAATTGTAATCAGGGTATTTACCGGGCCCGCTAATAAGCAGGTCTTCTTTTTCATATACCAGGTTCTGCCTGTCGTATTCACACATTTCATAATCAGGTGTTAGCTGAATAGCGTATGTAGGACAGGCTTCTTCACAAAATCCGCAGAAAATACATCTCGAGAAGTTAATTCGGAAAAATTCCGGATATCGCCTTCCGTTTTCGTCCTCGGCGGCCTGCAACGCAATACAATCGACCGGGCATACTGCCGAGCATAAATGGCACGCAACACACCGTTCTTTACCCTGCTCGTCGCGGGATAAAATAATTCGCCCTCTCCAGCGTGCCGGAAGTTTGGGTTTTTCATCTGGGTATTGAATTGTGTCTTTTTTACTGAACAGGTGCTTACCGACGTGTAAAATTGTCCTGAATATACTAAGCATAATATTCTCTCTTATTGCTGATACAGCAGTATTCCACCTGTGATTACGATATTGAGTAATGCAAGGGGCAGCATTATTTTCCAGCCGAGACTCATTAACTGGTCGTAACGAGGACGTGGCAGTGATGCTCGAAGTAAAATAAAGATTGCGATGAATAGGAATGTTTTTATTAAAAACCAGATAATGCCGGGTAAGAACGGCCCCAGCCAGCCGCCGAAGAAGAACGTGGTAATAAGTGCCGATATGAGTGTGATACCGATGTATTCACCTACAAAAAACATCCCAAATTTCATACCTGAATATTCAGTGTGGTAACCGGCGACCAGTTCGTTCTCCGCTTCGGGAAGGTCAAACGGCAGGCGATGGGTTTCAGCTATACCGGCGGTAAAGAAAATTAAAAATCCGAAAAACTGAGGCACGCAAAACCACATATTTTTTTGTGCATTGATTATATCGTAGATTCTAAATGAACCGGCCATTAAAACAACCCCCATTAGGGACAGCCCCATAAACACCTCGTAGCTGAGCATTTGTGCCGCAGCTCGCAAACCTCCAAGCAGAGAATATTTGCTGTTCGACGACCAGCCGGCCAGCATTATGCTATAGACTCCGAGTGATGACATCGCTAAAAAGAAAAGCAGGCCTATTCCCAAATCGACGACGGTTAAATATGGTGAAAAACTAATAATCGAAAATGACATCAAAGTCGTAATTATAATAATCGCGGGAGCTATGATAAATACCGGCTTATCCGACATTGGCGGGATCCAGTCTTCCTTAGTAAATATCTTTATCATATCGGCCAGTACCTGGAGCGTGCCAAAAGGTCCGACGCGATTGGGGCCGTATCGGTTCTGGAAAAAGCCAAGCAGTCTGCGCTCCAGCCAAATTAAACCCGGAACGATGGTCATAATTACAGCCAGGATTCCTGCTGTGATAATTATTTTTACGATAATATGAGCCATTTCTTATTTTCGATTTTTAATTAATTCTCGCCAGACCGGAATCCCGTCCCATTGCAAACCATTGAATCCCATAGGCATAAGCGCCATACCTTTCGGGACGGAAGGAATAGCCTTTACGGGCAGATAATAAGAAATATTCGAAAAAGCAACCTCGATGTTTCCATCATCATTGACATCAAGGTCTTTGACTTGTTCGGGATTGACCGCAATAAATGGAGGATTGGTTACCTCGCATATTGATGGTGAATGTGAGCTTAGCTCCTCGGAGCCGAAGATATAATAAGATGGAACAATCAATAACATTCCATCACGCATTCTAAATGCGTCGGGAATCTCTTTAAAATAGTTTTTCTCTGAGTTTTCCGAAGGTTCGATCATACGTATGCCTGAGTTTCCACCACGTATGGGGCCTCCCACATTCTCCTGGTATTTGTTTATTGATTGCACGGAATTCCAGTGTGGCGCCCAATAATACGGAATTAAAGAAGCGGGAGGTTGTCCCGAGTATCCTTCCATTGAAAAAGCCAAAGGTGAATCTTCATCATCCGGAAGTTTAGGTTCGTTTACATTTATTTTTGCATTGATAGCGGTTCTTCCGCTGTAGCGATGAGTTTGGCGAGGTATTTTTTGTCCCATTTCCCTAAATTCGGCAGGTTTTGCCGCTTTCGGTACGCCGGCAAGTACGTCCCGGCTTTTGGAAATATCGGTTATAACGTCATCCAGATTTTGCCATTGTCCCTGTTCTAATTTGTCGCAACCGATAAGCATATTGCGGAACCATTTCCAGCTTTCCTGAATATCAGGTTCTGGAATATACGACTGGAAAAACCGCTGGGCTCTGGCTTCGTTGTTAATATAAGTTCCGCTCGATTCGGCAAAGACTGATGCGGGGAGTACGATGTCGGCTTTTTCCGTGGTTTTGGTTTTAATGGAATCTATCGCAATTACAGTGTCGGCTCCGTGTAGAAATTTTTCCGCCTCGTTTGCGTTAATGTGCCGATAGATGTCGTTTTCAAGGATTATGATAGTGTCGACCTGTCCTTTGTGTGCTTTCTCGATGGCCTTATCAAGCGGTTTGCCTTCCAGAAGACCCAGCCCGATGCTGTTACACGAAGAGACAGTAAAACAGATTCTGGCGCTTTCATTTTTTTGATATGAAGCTTGGGCGATATTAGCCGCTGCTTCTATTGTTGTCTTGTCCATCAATGACGTCCCGGCAATAACACATGGGCGTTTCGCGTCGTTCAGGTCATCGGCAATTCTTTGTGCAAGGGCATCTACTTTTGCAGGTACTTTTACGGTCGGTGCTGTTTTATCGAGTTTGTGTGCAATAGCAAAACCCAGACGGGCAATGTCGGCTGGTGCAGAATGATAAATTTCAGTTGCATCTCTATCCAGCCCTGTCTGCTGTGTAGAAGCGATATATAAAGGCCCTTTTTCCTGCTGAAGGGCCTCTCTAACCGCGGCATCATCCCATGGTTCGATATGCAGCTCTTTGATGATTCTGCTGGATTTTTGAAGGATTGCCCTTCTAATTGCCAGGCCGAGCATCGGAGCGAAATTTAGAACATCCTCGCCGAGTACGACCACTGCATCTGCAAGACTGACCTCTTCCATAGTTGCCGCTTTGACCGCGCGGTTACGAAGTGTGTCGATTACTTTTAATACCATATCGTTTTCTATTGCAGAGACGCCTGCATAAAAATTGTCTTCACCGACCAGTTTCTGCAGCGCGTAATTGGATTCCAGCGAAGCTCTCGAAGAGCCAATGCCGATAACTTTTTTATTTTTTATCGCAGCTTTGGTTTTATTCAAAACTACATTTTTGGAAACAGCTTCGAAACTTCCGTTATCTTTTCGCAATAAGTTTTTGAGGATGCGTTTATCACTATTTACAAATTCGTGGCCGAACCTGCCTCTGTCACATAAAAAGTATGAATTGACCTGGTTGTTGTAGCGGTTACGTATTCTTCGCAGCTTGCCGTATCTTTCGTCGGCGTGAATATTACAGCCGAGGCAGCAATGAGTACAGACCGAAGGAGCGGACTGTAAATCCCATTTACGTGTAAAGTGTTTATAGAAGGTTTTGTCCGTGAAAACGCCCGTCGGGCATATCTCAACAAGGTTCCCGCTGAATTCGTTTTTCAGAATTCCATCCTTGTTCTTCCCGAAATAGACGTGGTTGTGCCATCCGAAAACGTCCATATCCCGACCGCCTGCATAGTCAAGATAAAATCTTACACAGCGATAACATTGAATATACCTGTTCATTTCATGTCGGATGAATGGGCCGAGGTCCTGGTTTCTATATGTGCGTTTTTTGAAGCGGTTTCTGCGATAAGTGTGTCCAGCCAGAACGGTCATGTCCTGCAGATGGCACTCGCCTCCTTCGTCGCAGACCGGGCAGTCGTGTGGATGATTTGCCATCAGCCACTCAATTACGCTTTTTCTAAACTTAATTACATCCGGATCTTCTATCGAAATCCTGACACCGTCCGATGCCAGTGTCATGCAGGACATAACTATCCTGCCCCTGGTGTCATTTTCATCCCTGAATTGCTTAACGGCGCACATCCTGCAAGCTCCGACAGAGTGCAGGGCGGGATGCCAGCAAAAATAAGGGATATTAAAGCCAAGGGAAAGGCAGGCATGAAGCAGGTTTTGCTCCGGCTCGACTTCATAGGGCTTGTTGTCAATATAAATTGTCGGCACTTATTTTCTCCAGGGACAGCGACGTTCCGAAATGTGTTTTTCGAAATCTTCTCTGAAATATTTAATCGCGCTTTGCAGCGGTTCCATAGCTCCGGGTGCCAGAGCACAGAATGTATGGCCCATTTTAATCAGGGTTGTTTGCTCGGCCAGGAAATCAATGTCTTCCGGTCGGCCTTGTCCGTTTTCAATTGCTTCGAGTGTTTCGGCAATCCATGGAACGCCTTCCCTGCAGGGTGTACACCAGCCGCACGATTCGCGGGCGAAAAACTTTTCAAGATTGTGTACCATACCGACAGGGCAGGTTTTGTCGTCGAGGATTATCATTGTTCCCGTGCCAAGCCGGCTGCCGGCTTTCTGTACATTGGAATAATCCATCTTTATATCGAAATGTTCTTTTATAAGAAAGTCGGTTGATGCTCCACCTGGCAGTACTCCGCGAAATTTATATCCGTTTTTCATCCCGCCGGCGTATTCTTGAATTATTTCCCCCATAGTGGTACCAAGGGGAAGCTCCCATATACCGGGATTATTTACCCGGCCGCTGACTCCATACAATTTAGTGCCGCCCTCATCAGTGAGACTTAATTTTTTGTATGCTTCCGGTCCTTTATCGATAATGTAAGGCACATTTGAGAGCGTTTCCACGTTGTTAACTACCGTGGGTTTGCCCCATAGTCCGCAGGTTTGCGGATACGGCGGTTTACTTCTGGGGATGGCTCTTTTGCCCTCCAGTGAATCGAGCAGTCCGTCTTCCTCTCCGCACATGTACCGACCGGCACTTGTATGTAGATGCATCTGTAGATTATATCCGGAGCCCAGAATGTTTTTGCCGAGGTATTTTTTTTCGTAAGCCTGGGCAATCGCTTTTTCAATTCTTAATGCGGCGGTTTTATAAGCCCATCGCATGAAAATATATGCTACTTCCGCTTCTATTGCATAGGCACTGATAATTGCTGATTCGACTACCAGGTTCGGATTGCTCTCCAACAGCAGCCGGTCCTTAAACGTTCCGGGTTCCATTTCATCGGCGTTGGCAACCAGATACTTCGGTCGTCTCGCATCTTTGCCCATAGGGACAAAACTCCATTTTTGACCTGTCGAAAATCCCGCTCCGCCGCGACCTTTGAGATTAGAATCTGTGACCATCTTTTGAATCTCGGAAGGGGACTTTTTCAGGGCTTTACGCAATGCCCGATAGCCTCCCGCTTTTTCATAATCTGTAATATTCAGCGGTTTCAAATCCGGTTGTATATTTTTGGTTAACGGTTTTTCCATGTTTTATTTGAACCGGTCGAGGATTTCGTCGAGTTTCGAAGTGTTCAGGTTTGTGTATAAAGTATCATCAATCATAATCGCCGGGGCATTGTCACAGGCCCCCAGACATGAGACCGGAAGTAACGTAAAAAGGCCGTCGGAAGTTGTCTGGCCGAAAGTGATACCAAGTCGCTTGCTCAAATGCTCGAACAGGTTTTCATGACCCATTATCCAGCAGACAATACTGTCACAAATTAAAATTATGTGTTTACCGACCGGCTGGCGAAAAATCAGGTTGTAGCATGTGGCCACACTGTCAAGCTCCTCTTCGGTCATCTCCAGAAATTCTGCAATATCATTCAGGCTCTCATCCGATATCCAGCCCCGATGATTTTGTACTATTTTCAGCGCTTCCGGACCGGCCGCACGCTTTTGCGCATACTTGTTTAACTCTTGCTCAATCTCTTTTATTTCCTGTTCTGTCAGCATTACTTACACCTGTCGGCAAGGCGTTTAACGGTCAATATCTGCGAGTACGAAATCTATGCTGCCGAGAATTGCAATGAGATCTGAGACTGTTAAGCCCCGGCTGATTTCGGGCAACATTTGAATATGTGGGAAAGATGGCGTACGGATTCGGGTTCGATAAGACATCGTATTTCCGTCGCTAACAAGATAATAACCGTTGTTACCTTTGGTTGCTTCGATTCCGAAGAAGGCTTCACCCGGAGGCATCGGAGGCCCCCATGTGACATTCAGAAAGTGTGTTATCAAAGTTTCGATGTCCTGCATTGTTCGTTTTTTTATTGGTGGTGTTGCAAGGTAATGGTCGGACATATATGGTCCGGGCGGCATATTGTCTGCGCATTGGCGAATAATCCGCAGGCTTTGACGCATTTCCTCGATGCGGACAACAGCCCGGTCGTAGCAATCACCGCGCCGAGCTGTCGGAATATCGAATTCGAATTGGTCGTATCCGCTGTATGGTGTCTTTTTTCGACAGTCCCATTCCAAACCGCATGCACGCAAACCCGGTCCTGTTACTCCCCATTCAACCGCTTCATCAATTGTATATACCCCAATCCCTTTAGTGCGTGCTTTGAAAATCCGATTTTTCATTACTATTTTGTCGTATTCGCGCAGGCGCCCGGGTATATAGTCGAGAAAATCGTAAACTAATTTATCCCATCCCTGCGGCAGGTCCTGTGAAACTCCGCCTATACGGAACCAGTTCGGGTGCATCCTGTCGCCGCAGACGGCTGAGACAATTTCGAAGATACGTTCTCTATCCGAGAACATATAGAAAACAGGTGACATCGCCCCGAGGTCCTGTGCGAATGTTCCGTACCAGACAAGATGAGATGCGATGCGGAAGAATTCGGCCATCATAACTCGTATGACCTGCGCCCGGTCCGGCACTGTAATATCGGCGAGTTTTTCAAGGGCCATCAAATAGGCCAGGTTGTTCATAACTCCGCCGAGATAATCGATGCGGTCGGTGTATGGGATAAAGGTGTGCCAGGTTTGGCGTTCGGCCATTTTTTCCGCACCGCGATGATG
>CAYVXS010000143.1:0-7351 GCA_964454885.1 uncultured Pirellulales bacterium | reverse complement strand
CGAAGACTGTTATGGAAGCCGACTGTGTTATAAATCTGCCCAAACTCAAGACCCACAAAAAAACCGGAGTTACATTGTGTATGAAAAATTTGGTAGGGATTAACGGTAATAAGAACTGGCTGCCGCACCACAGGGAAGGAACACCTGCTCAGGGCGGCGATCAATTCGCCGATGACGGTATAATACATCGAATGGAACGAAAGACTATGATATGCTTCAGGCGTCTGTTCCCCCTGCTCGGTCCCGTCAGGGCAATTCTGGCCCGGCCGTTAAAGGCCATTGGTAAAAGCATCTTCGGTGATACCAACACAGATACGATTCGTTCCGGCAACTGGTATGGCAACGATACAACATGGCGGATGGTAACCGACCTGGACCGAATACTGATGTATGCAGATAAAAACGGGCATATCAGTGACAACCCGGCAAGACGCATATTCTGCATCGTCGATGGGATTGTCGGCGGACAAGGAAACGGGCCGCTCGACCCGAAACCAAAACCGACGGGAATTGTCGTCGCAGGCGGGAATCTCGTTGCGGTGGATTTGACGTGTGCAAAATTAATGGGTTTTGATTATACCCGATTGCCGATACTATATAAATCGCTGGCAGATGATTCTCTGCCGCTTTTCGCAGGCAAATATAGTGATGTTGTTTGTAAATCGAATAACCAGCAGTTATCTCATGCTGTATTTGAATTCGACAATAAATCTTTGGATTTCACACCGCATTTCGGCTGGAAAAACCACGTAGAACTCGATAAAAGAAAAAGGCCATTTCAAGAAAAAATCTGTGGGATCAGACTCAGTCCTTGCTGAAAGTTACGCTGGGAAGAGGACTTGGATTATTTCCGATCGCATGGCTGTTAGGCACAAAATTCAGGTCCAGCTGCAGGTTTGTTCGAGAAGCTCAGTGGTGGCCGACGGAACGTTCACGAGAACATCAGTTAAAAAGTTTGCAGGGTATTCTAAAACTTGCTTATGAAAAAACACCATTCTACCGTCGAATATTTGACTCTGTTGGATTTAATCCGGATGATTTTCAATCGCTGGATCATATTTGTCGTCTTCCTGTGATTGACAGACAAGTTGTAGTAGAAAACATTGAAGAAATGTGCACCAGGTCTGTCAAGAGCAGAAATGTCGATTTCGTATCTACCGGCGGGACAGGCGGCTCGCCGTTACATTTTTATATAGATGCGGGCCGCTCGGCAACCGAATACGCCTACTTGACGTCAAGCTGGGAACGAGCCGGTTATAAACTCAGGATGCCCATGGCTGTACTTCGCGGACGAGTTGTGCGGCCAGTGCGAAACGGCCTGCATCACGAATACGATCCTGTTCTGAAGCATCATTATTACAGTACCTTTCATTTGTCCGACGAAGAAATGTCACGATACCTTAAGCATATCGCGACCGTCGGCCCTTGTTTTTTACATGTATATCCTTCCAGTGTATCAGTCCTGGCGAGGTTTATTCTCAGAAGCGGTCATCAGACCCCCGGGAACATTCAGGGAATAATAGCCGAGTCCGAAATTGTTTATCCGGAACAAAGGAAGTTGATCGAAAAAGTCTTCGGTTGCCGGCTTTTCTCCTGCTACGGCCATTCGGAAAAACTGATTCTTGCCACGGGCTGTGAAAAGTCGGACAATTATCATATCTGGCCTACCTATGGTTACTTCGAGCTGCTCGATGAGAACAATAATCCTGTATCTACACCGGGACAAAGAGGAGAGATAGTCGGAACAGGATTTATCAATACAATGATGCCTTTTATCCGATATCGAACCGGCGACTGGGCAACTTATATTAGTGACCGCTGCCGGGCCTGCGGACGTGAACACACTATAATTCGTGACATCCGGGGACATCGTATCCAGGAAATATTAATAGCAGCCGACGGTTCCGAAATTTCGTGGACGTCCCTGAATATGCACGATGATACATTTTTACGAGTAAGACAATTCCAGTTTATGCAGGAAAAAGCAGGAAAGGCCGTTCTGCGTATCATACCGGCTGCCGGTTTCAGTCAGGAGGATACCGTAAGGATAAAGAAAAACCTTGGGCATAAACTCGACGGCAAGATTACGTTCGATATCAAGCTCGTTGATACTATCGAGCTTTCACCAAGGGGCAAAGCAATATATGTCGATCAGCGAATCCCCCCGGATAATTTGAACCATACCTGATTTACGCAAAAATAGTATCCTGAATCACAATGCAAAAGTTTAACTGGTATTATAACCGTCTCAAAGCGATGTCTCCCAATGAGATTGTATGGCGAATGCGGTCGTCTATCCGCGATAAAGCAGATAGATTTCTTGTCGGCCGACGTCAGATGCCGAGAAAGCCTTCGGAATTTCTGAACACAGACCACAGCGCAAAGAAAGAAGGTTTTCATGTATGTAATATCCCCGCAGGATACAAAACCGACAACAATACCCAAAAACAAAACTATAATTCCCTGATAGCCAGAGCGGAAAAAATTGCCGAACACAAGTTTAGCTTTTTCGATCTTCAGGACAAATATCTCGGCGAGCCGATTATCTGGAATCATGACCATAAACGCGAACAGGACGCTCCTATGGTCTTCAGCCCTGCTCTTGATTACCGCGACGTAAACGAGGCCGGAGACTGTAAATATGTCTGGGAGCCAAACCGCCACCATCAGCTTGTTGTACTGGGCCGAGCCTATAGTCTAAGCAAAGATACACGTTTTGCTGAGGCGATAGCGGAACAATTAGATAGTTGGCTTATACAAAATTCTTACGGCCTTGGAATGAACTGGCGCAGTGGCCTGGAGCTGGGGATAAGGCTTATCAACTGGGTATGGGCTATTGACCTTATACGGGAATCACAGGCTATCGGCGAGGATTTATATTTACGGACTGTGGACTCCGTTTCGCGTCATATCTGGGAAATCGACAGAAAATACTCACGCGGATCTTCTGTCAATAATCACCTGATTGGAGAAGCGGCGGGTGTATTCGCAGCGACAAACTATTTCAGCGACCTAAAGAACGCCTCTGTATGGCGGGACAGAAGCAGAGAAATCCTCATCCGGGAAATCATCAATCAGACATATCCCGACGGCGGCACAAAAGAGCAGGCTGTCGGCTATCATATTTTCGTGCTGCAATTTTTTGTAATAGCAGGCCTGATCGCTCGCGTAACGGGGAGGGATTTCCCCGAATCCTACTGGTCGCGATTGGAAAGAATGTTCGAATTCATAGATAAACTCAGCCAGGGTGGTGACAACCTTCCAATGTTCGGTGACTGCGATGACGGTTACGTTCTGGATATAGGAAGCAATCCGCACAATGTAAAGGAATGGCTGGCAGTAGGCGCAGCTTTATTCAAAAGAGGTGACTTCAATACGTCGAACGAATATAACGAGCCTCTCGAATGGCTACCCGGATTGTCAAGTCAAGATACCGGCACTGCATCCGAAAACAGAAAATGTTCCAGTATCGCTCTAAACCAAAGCGGTTATTATCTGCTGCAACATGGCGATTTGAATTCACCCGAACGCATCAGTGTTGTATTTGACTGTGGGCCATTGGGTATGGGATCACTCGCGGGACACGGACACGCCGATGCCCTTAGTTTCATACTGAGGGCTTTTGACAGGGACGTGTTGGTTGACCCGGGAACATACGATTACTTCAGCTACCCGCAATGGCGGGAATATTTCCGCGGGACGCGGGCACACAACACGGTTGTTGTGGATGAAAATAACCAGTCCGAAATGCTTGGATTATTTCTCTGGGGAAGAAAGGCACAAGCGAAATGTATCAGTTGGGAACCATCCGATAAAGGCGGTAAGGTAATCGGAGAACACAATGGATACTCCGTTTTGAGTGACCCGGTTATTCACAGGCGTATGCTCGAGCTGGACGGCTGCAAGCGAGAATTAACTATACAGGACAACATCATTGCCAGCGAAGAGCATAACATAGCCATATTTTTCCATTTTGCCGAGCATTGCGTCCTAAATCCATCAGGTCAAAATCGTTACCATGTAAATGCAGGACCGGGAACAATCGAAATCGAACTGGATACTCACCTTAAGGTAGAATCATTCAAAGGCAGCTCGGACCCGATTTACGGATGGGTCAGCCGGGGTTATCATCAAAAACAACCGGCGACAACTCTTATCGGACGATGCAATTTTAGAGGCACCATATCTCTATTATGTAAAGTTAAAATTGGTTGCTTGAAGTAGGCGTCCGAATAAGCCGAAATAATTTAACAAATGACAGAATGTAAAAAAACACAAAACCGGTCGGTAATTATAGCGGCTGTGACAGCTTCTTTGATCATGTTTGGTTTCGGCGTCACACATCGCACTCTTACTGCCCGGCTGGCGAATCCCGAAGGTGTCTCATCCATGCCACCTGATGCCCTGGAAAAACTGCCTATGCAAATAGGCGATTGGACAGGCCAGGAAGAGCCACTGGACGAAGCGATAATCGAGGCCACCGACACCGATGCACATATCAGCCGCAAATACTCCAGGAATAACACCTCGGAGCAGGTTTTGTTATATATCGCTGCAGGTAAAAGAGCACGTGACCTGATGCCTCACCGACCGGAGGTCTGCTACACAGGCGCAGGCTGGACACGTGTCAAAAATGATTCTGTGGACCTGCCGCTGGATAATAAAACTATGCTGCCTTGTAGTATTTTCCAGTTTTCAAAAGGTGCCTTGAACACAAAAAATGTCATAATTTTAGACTACTACATTGTTGACGGACAGTTCTGCAGTGACATTTCACTAATGCGTTCCAAAATCTGGAGAGGTTCCGGTTCGGTTGGTTATGTGGCCCAGGTACAAATCGTTACAGACATTACAGCAGAGAAGACAGCCGATGCAGCAAATAAAATAATCTCTGATTTTGCCGTGGAATCAGCCCGGCCGATATTTCATGTTCTCGATCGAGTCACACATACCGATAATCCGGACACAGAACAATTTCCCGCTAACGATAATTCCGGAGATACCGCCGGTGATTGATATTCATAATCACAACAAAGACACCTCACAAGCATGCGATACAGAACGGATACAAAGTAATCTGCATGTCCTTATTCCTGCCATTACACTGCCGCTGTTGGTGACCATCTGGGCATACTGGCCTACAATTACAGACCTCTTCAAAGAATGGCAGAGAAACGATGACTATTCAGCAGGTCAGCTTGTTCCCCTGACTGCTCTTTTTTTAGTTTGGCATGAGAGAAAAAGACTTAGAGAATGTTCTTTGTCACCATGCTGGTGGTGCAGTATCGTATTGCTTGTTCTGGCACAGACTGCACGTATCTTCGGATTGCTGTTTATGTTTGAATCAGCAGAACGCTACTCACTTGTGCTGACAATAGCCGCAATTACTCTTATGGTTGCAGGCCGGCAGGTTTTTCGAAGAGTATTCTGGATACTGCTGTTTCTTTTTCTTATGGTTCCGCTGCCCGGACGTATTCATAACCTTATCAGCGGACCGCTGCAGAAAATAGCAACATCAGGTTCGGTATTCCTCCTGGAAGCATTCGGCACCAGTGTCAGCCAGCAGGGAAATGTTGTTACACTAAACGCACAAACCACTATGGCCGTGGAAGAAGCATGCAGCGGCCTGCGAATGCTCACAGCATTCATTATTGTCTCGGCATTCATAGCGTATATGGTTAAACGCTCTCGCATACAGAAAGCTGTTCTGCTTTTATCGAGCATACCTGTGGCGGTGATATGTAATATTCTCAGGCTTTGCATAACAGCAATTCTGTTTATGCTTGTAAGCACGGATGCGGCAGAGAAATTCTTCCACGATTTCGCGGGCATTGTTATGATGCCGGCAGCCGTCCTGTTGATGTTCGGCGAACTCTGGATTATGAAAATATTAGTCGCAAAAGAACCAATTCAAGAAATAAATATTGTCCGCACAGCACGTCCTATATCCCGCAATACCCAAAAGCCCCGATAATATCCCCTTTTTTCACCATTTTTAGGCCTCTAAACACTCCAAAACCCTCAAATTAAAAAATCCACAAATTTTTTACAAATTAAACTTGACCTCCAAATACAATTATGATATTGTATCCTTATTAAATTTAGGTAACTTAGATATGAGATTTAACAATTGTGGATGGAGTATTTTTCAAAATAGGTGCCATCGGGATGTTTAGTTAAGTGGTATGCCTATTAGAATAGAGAAATTGTGGTGATGAGAAGAAATGTAATATTGGTAGTTCTGGCGTTTTTTATTATAAACGCATCTTCTGCAGGGGCGGGTATGATTGGCCTGGCAACAGGCAGTCCGGAAACGGGTAATTATGTGGTTTTCTCATTGACGGACAAACAAACGATTGGAACAGGAGTATTTGATCCGCTTATTAAAATACAGATAAAAGGGAACGAACAGGACTGCAATATTGATCACCGTTATGAGTCTGGAGATATGACTCGGTTCGACAAATACAAAAACGCCGATAATATTCAATCGCTCCTTTTGAGCGATGTTCCAATTATTAATGTGAATGCGACAAATTACCCTGTGACGGGGGGATACAGCTTGGTATGTTCGGATTGGTTATAACCGGTATTAAATAATAAAAGTTTGTATTACAGTGTAAAAAATATTGTGAGCAGAATAACAATTCAGTAAAAATTTGTGATTAAAATTGAAAGGACAAAATCATGAGGAAGTTGAAAATTGCTATTGTAGCTTGCCTGCTTTTATTCTCACTTAATAGCGCGCAAGCAGACATGTTGACGGTTCAATCTGTCGATGGAGGCTGGAGCAATCCTGTAGGTGGCACAGATATCATCTATCAAACTGTGGGTGTTGGATACGGCAATGGCTCGCAGGACCAGATCCGTTGGGGCACCTCCACGGGAGAGGGAAAGAGTGGATTAGGCTTCACAGGGATTGCGGATGATACCGATATAACGGTGGGAACTCCATTTGCTATTGGGCAATTGGTTCACTTCAATCGGCCGATTGGCTCAGGTTCGGCGGGAACAGGCGTGGACTTAACTGTTACCCTGGAATTCGATAATTATGAGCCTTTTACATTCACATTTATTATTGACGAAACCCCTAATGCTCCCGGGCCTCCGGCCAGTGATGACCACATTACTTTTCCCACCTCTTACGCTCCACAAACTTTCAATGTTGGTGTAAAAACTTATACATTGGAGCTACTGGGCTTCGGTGACGACTCAAGCACTTTGCAAGACGAATTCCGATCGCCGGAAGGTACCGACAATGCGACCCTGTTATGGGGTGAGATCAATCTCGTTCCGGTACCCGGTGCTGTTCTGCTCGGTATGCTCGGTTTGAGTGCTGCTGGATTGAAAT
>CAYVXS010000142.1:0-7385 GCA_964454885.1 uncultured Pirellulales bacterium | reverse complement strand
ATGTTGCCCATTGTATATGCTTTGCCGTCGCTTACCGTTATCGAGGCAAATCCCGTTCCAATCGACTTGTCCCAGAGGATTTTCGGTCCGGATTCGGGGAAAGCGGCAATCCAGCCGGTTTCTTTCGATATCCCGTCATAGTCCGGCCCTCGCCAGTGTGGCCAATCCGCCGCGGTGGCTGTGCCGGAATGATCTATACTTATAAAAAAAATGAAAAAGCAAAATAATAATAACAACCTACTTCTGAAAATCTTTCGATGTCTCATATAACTCTCCAAAATTACTGTGAACATGCAAATCATGAACGTCAGTTTTATACGCAGTATTACAAAAAATATAACGTTTACATTGCAATTATTCCATCATTCACTATAGAAATCCGGCGCATATTGGCCATTTATACCCGCGTAAACACCCGGAAGTTCGACAAATTACCAAATTCATCAGAATTTAATCGCCTGCTTAAAAGCCAACGCCCCCGTAGGACAGGCATTTACGCAATTTTCGGCGGTTTTTGTCTGTTTTATGGCTTCAGCCAACGACTTATCGAAAGGTACCGCAACTTTGACATCAAAACCTCTGCCTACAAACGTTAAGCCGAGTTTCTCGCCGGCTTTCGCTACAATCTGGATACAAAGGCCGCAATTAATACACTTACCCGGCTCGAAAATAATCTCCGGATGATCGGAAAATTGAATGAACGAACGATGCTCACTTTTATATTGGCCGGCTTTGGCATTACAGTCATGGGAGTACTTTCTCAATTTGCAGCTATCGGGCTTTCGGCAATCACAATGCAAACACCGGGCGGCTTCTTCAAGAGCTTCCTGCCCGGTAAAACCTCCATCATCTTGTGACGGATTTATTCGCGGTGCATCGCTATGACCTACAACAAATTTCTTTACCGTCTCGGCGGAAAGTTTACCGATCCGAGTATTGAACACTCTTGCAGGACCTGTTACCGGTTCTCCGCTCAAATACTGTCTAATAGATTCGGCGGCTTCTTTACCATCGGCAACCGCCCTGACTGTCAGTTTTCGTTTGCGAACGGCGTCACCACCGGCAAAAACTCCAGGCAGGTTTGTCTGATACGTCCGATTGTCAATTACAACGGTATCCGTCTGTGTCTGAATACCCTTCAAATCAGCCTGTCCGTTTTTAAGCCGACCGACGGCAATAAAGACAGCGTTAAAATCCTTGCGCAAATTTTCAAGCGATACAGAATCGCCCACACGTGTTCGGCACCGGAATTCAACACCGGGATTTTTAATCAAAGCAATCTCCGCGTCGAGAATATCTCTGGGCAATTCCTTTTCCGGAACTGCATACTGCAACATCCCACCCGGTCTTTCTCTGTCGTCGAAAACAGTACAGCCGAATCCTTGCCGGGACAGATAATACGCAGCAGCCAAACCGGCCGGTCCGGCACCGATAACAGCCACACGCCCGGATTTTTTCGGTTTGCAGGAAGGCATATAAGGCTTCGTGGACTGCAAATCGACGTCGGCCACATATCGTTTCAACAGACAAATCGAAACCGCCTGGTCATAATCGGCCCGCCGGCATGCTCTTTCACAAGGCGCCGGACAAATTCTTCCCAGAACGGCAGGTAAGGAAATATCCTTTTTAACAGTCGCTATCGCCCCACGCAAATCGCCGGAAGCAATCTGCCGGATCATCAAGGGAATATTCATGTGTGCGGGACAAGTGACATCGCAGGGGCCGAGACAATCGCCCAGATGGTCACTCAATAATAATTCCAGTGCCGCTTTTCTGGCCCTGTCAATCTGCTCCGAACGGCTGTGGACTATCATCCCCTCCCGGGCAATCGTGGCACAGGCCGGGACAAAATTCGCCAAGCCCTCGACTTCGACTATACAAACCATACAACTCGTTGACGGCTCATAGCCATCGAGAAAACACATTGTGGGAATATGAATCCCCAGTTTATTAGCGGCATCAAGAATGGTAGTGCCGTCCTTAACTTCCACTTTCTGATTGTCGATTGTCAACACTGGCATCGTTTATTCGACCTTTATGGCATCCGCCGGGCAGATATTCCTGCACGTCCCACAGCGGATACATTTTTCAGAATCTATTTCGTGTTTCTGATACGGCAACATTGCAATCGCCTCAACGGGGCAATGCTGAGCACATAAAGTGCAGCCGATGCAATCGTCCGTCACCGAATAAGTAATCAAATCTTTGCATTTTGCCGCCGGACAGCGTTTGTTAATATGCGCCTCATATTCATCACGGAAGTATTTAATCGTGGACAGAACCGGATTCGGAGCCGTCTTGCCAAGTCCGCACAAACTCGAACTCTGCACGATTTGAGCCAAATGCTCAAGCTCTTCGATATCCGTGCTTTTTCCCTGGCCGGTACACAAACGATCGAGAATATCCAGCATACGCCTGGTACCTACTCGACAAAACGTACATTTGCCGCACGATTGATTTTGTGTAAACCGCAGAAAATAGCGTGCAATATCAACCATACAATCGGTTTCATCTAACGCCACCATTCCGCCTGAACCCATCATAGCACCGACACCTTTTAGAGTCTCGAAGTCAACCGATGTATGGGCCAGTCTTTCCGGCACACATCCTCCGGAAGGCCCGCCGATTTGCACCGCCTTGAGCTTCAAATCGCCTGCGATTCCTCCGCCGATGTCTTCTATAATTTGACGGATCGAAATTCCCATGGGCACTTCAATCAGACCTCCATGAGCGATTTTACCGGCCAAAGCAAAAACTTTTGTCCCCTTGCTGTGGCCGGTACCAAGAGAAGCAAACTTCTCCGGACCGTTACGAATAATCCAGGGGACGACACAATAAGTCTCTACGTTATTGATAAGAGTCGGCTTACCCCAGAGACCGCTTTGAGCTGGGTATGGCGGCCTAAACCGGGGCATTCCGCGATGACCTTCGATACTTGCCATCAGGGCGGTTTCTTCGCCGCATACAAACGCACCCGCTCCGGGGACAATCTTGAGATTCAGCGAGAAAGAACTTTTAAAAATATTATCACCGAGGTATCCCCGCTGCTGGCAATTTTCTATCGCCCTGCTTATTCTATCAACGGCAAGCGGATATTCCGCACGTATATAAAGGTAACCCTCGTCGGCCCCGACTGTATAGGCGGCAATCGCTATCCCCTCGATAATACGATAGGGATACGATTCCATAAGCATCCTGTCCATAAATGCACCGGGGTCACCTTCGTCACCGTTGCAGACGATATATTTTTTGCCGGACTTGTTCCGACGAACCGCAGACCACTTAAGATGCGTTGGAAATCCGGCCCCGCCCCTGCCGCGAAGTCCGCTATGCTCTATCTGAGAAATAATTTCATCCGGCTTCAATTCAGTGATACACTTTTGCAGAGCCTTAAAGCCATCTTTCCGTAGATACTCGTCAAGGTTAATCGGATCAATCTGCCCGCCGTGCTCTGTCGCGATATGGACCTGTTTACCCAAAAAATCCGCAACCTGTTCGTCCCGCACGTTTATCGAATAACGGGTGACAGGCTCTCGCTTTTCATCGGTCAGAATTCTGTCGAGCAGAATGGATGCCGAATCGGATATCTTCCTTCCAATCCCCCTTACCTTGAAGTGACGTGTGATGATTGCTTTTGCGTCTTCCGGCTGCACCCTGGCATAAAGAAAAGTCCTGTTATCCGGCAGGACCAGTTCCAGCAACGGAGTCTGATAGCACATTCCAACACATCCGACACGCTTGATCGCCACCTCGACCCCAGTCTGGTCGATGGCATCTTCGAGCGCCTCACGCAGCTTGCCGCTGCCGCGAGCGACACAACAGGAACCCAAACCGAGACGAATCTCACCCTTGAAATTCTCCGCAGCCGCTGTTTGTCGTTTAGCCTTTTTATGCTTGTGCGCAGCACTGGCTTGCTCGTATCTTAAATAATCGTTAATCACATTAGGGACCGTCTCGGCGGTCAGATGACCATACGTCACCTGCCCAATCTGTACCGCAGGCGCCAGAGTGCAGCATCCCAGACAGGCTATTTTTTCAACGGTAAAGAGCCTCTGCGAATCCGTATCCTCACCCTCCGGGATTCGCAGGTGACGTAAAAACGCGTCATAGACCCGCTCGCCACCTTTTACATGACAGGCGGTGCCGACACAGACATGAATGATATGGAGACCGGCGGGACGATGGCGAAACTGGCCGTAGAAAGTCGAAACACCGATAATCGATGCCGGCGAAATGTCGGTCAATTCACAAACACGCTGGAGAGCTTCGGCGGGTAAAAAGCTATAGTGTCCCTGAATGGCCTGGAGAAGCTCCAACACCTTTTCACTACCGGTGCCGATCCGTTCAATCGCCTGATCCACAAATGTCAAATCCGGTTGTTCCATCAATTTTGGCTTCCGATACAATAGAGGTTCTTCACGCCGCGGATATAAATACGTCCGTCGGCAAAGGCCGGTGAGGCAAAACTTTTCTCACCAAGCTCACATTTCGCCGCTTCTTTATATTCCGGACCGGCCTCGACGATAAACATCACACCTTCCTCGCTGAGCAGATAAAGTTTATTACCGACAAGAGACGGCGAAGCCTGGAAATACTCTCTTAATTCCTTCTCCCACAACTTTGTCCCGTCTTCGGTTTTATAGCAACAAAGCAATCCATCGCTCGATAGTAAAAATATCTTTTCGCTATTACCGACCGGTGAGCATATATCGGGCGCGAAATCAATTTTATATGCAATGTTCGTCTCAGTGACATCACCATGGCCGTCCGGCCGGATGGCCACCGTTTTCATGTGCGGCTCGACGGCAAATACCAGCCCGCCTGCATAAATAGGCGACGGTGCCACATCCGCACCGAGACAATTGGCCCGCCATAACTCCGTTCCGTCAGCAGGATTATATGCAATGATCCAGGGATTGCTGCAGGTGACAAGCTGATACTGATTATCGATCTGTACCACTATCGGCGAAGTCCACGAGCTCCCAACCGGTCGTTTCATATCCCAAATCCTTCGACCGGAAAAACTTTCCAGGGCAATAAAGGCAGATTTCCCATCTTCGACAGTCCCCTGGTCGTACTGTATCAGCAGTACATTTTCAAACATTGCAAGGGACGAGGCGTAACCGTACATATTATCAGGTATGCCCAGGTCTTTTTCCCAGATTTTATTGCCGTCGAAGTCGAAACTGCCAACGACACCCGTTGCGAAGATGGCATACACCCTGCGGCCATCTGTTGCTACGGTCGGAGCTGCATATCCGGTATCCTCCATAATATCGAGCGGCTCCTCGCCTTCCTTTAACGACAGGTGTTTTAGACTGCCTGTCCAAAGAAGCCGGCCGTCAAAGGTATCGAAACAATAAACTTCAAGTGAATTAGGATCACCACCGGAAAGAAAAACCCGGTCTTCCCAGACAACAGGTGAATTCATGCCGGTAAGAGGAACCTCGGTTTTCCACAGAATGCCTTCGCCGGTTTTGCCGTCCCAATGGTCGGGGACATTCGTATAAGCACTTCTCCCCAGTCCTTCAGGACCGCGAAAGCGGGGCCAATTTTTGTTAATCTGCTCAGGCGAAGGAATTGAAGTATCTACCTGTGTCGTTTCGAAGAAGGCAATCTCCGGCCTGACAGCAAGCAATAATGCTCCTAATCCAAGTACGACTATACCGGCCGTCACAGCAAATCGAGAAAACTTTGCCTGGCGGACCTGTTCCGTGAGCCTGTCGGCCGCCGGCCGCGGTATAGGCATTTTCTTTTTCAAAACGCTCGCACCTTTTAAACCAATCAACGTAATTACAACACTACCGAGCAGCAGGTAAGCGCCTTTGCGTGTAAAATCAAGTTCGCGAATCAGGTTCTGCCTGTACTGCAAATCAAGCCGGCGAATCTGAGTTAAAAGCTGTTCGTCATCAGGTCTTTTTTGTATCTCTATTTTCTGATTTACAAGTTCCTGTTCCCGCCGTGCCTGGACAATACTGGAATGGATGAAATTAGAGACAAGAAGCACAAGTATAATTAATGAAAATATCGCCCCGACAATAGCTGTCGATACCGCACTTGCATACCATTGATTTGCGGTTCCGGAGATTCGTGATGCACTGTCACTATTAACTGTCATCGTCCCCCACCGGAATTTAATTTTGCTTTGTCGGACTCCGTTCCCGAAATTTTTTGTAAAGCAGAATTTTTCTTCCTCCTAAGATGTTCCCTCGGGCAATAATTAAAGCAACGTCCGCACGCAAAACAGCTTGCTCTGTCTGCTTCGTAATCCGTTCTTCGTCGCCATACCGAATCCTTTATTAGTTTTAACCCGATCACCAGTCCTACGAACCCCCCAAATATCCAGCCTCCGATTCCGAAGTCGGCCCGGATATTCGAAGCATCATCGTAAAGCTCGGAAGTTTCCGTCCCCGTCGCCCTGAAAGCGTCACTGGCATCGGTGGTTCCATTGACTTTCCCGGTTTCTTCCAGACGAACACGCTCGGCCAGCCTGACGGTCGGATGCATACGCGACAACGTATTTTTAATACCGAAGCCGGCCCATCCGCCGGTAAATACAAGCACAGGCAAAAGAACCAACAATAAAGCAAGACGCCTCTTACTTTTTATGTAATATTCTTTGGCCCATTGTTCCGTCGGTTTTCTAATGGCCCCATAGGGACACGCATCCTCACACAGCCTGCATTTAATGCAGTCATCCGGCGTGATGGTGACACGCCACTTCGAGATTCTGGAGGTGTGCCTGAAGATAATTCCGTATGGACACAGGAATCGGCAGTAAGGCCGGCCGATAAACATACCCAGGATTAAAAAACAGGCGCCAAATATCAGAATATTCACATTGCCACTCAGGCGGAAAAATGAAACAAACGGGTCATACCTGCATATTATAAAAGCACTGCCGGTTGCGGCAAAAAGAACAGCCGCCCCCAGATAAATGTATGCCAATAAACGCAAGCTGCTTTCGAGCCATTGCGGTATAGAAATCGGTTTCAGCAAAATCATTTCCTGAACAGCACCGAGAGGACAAACCGACGAGCAGAACGTTCTACCGAAAAAGAGAGTAAACAGAACAGGCAGCAGGAAAAAAAACAGGACAACAAACGGTACGGCATAGCCGGGATCGAAAAAGGACAAAGTGACATTTTGAATCGCACCGATAGGACAGATGCAACCCTCGCGATAAAATCCGAAATAAATCAAAGAAAAAACCGTCAATGCAAATATGGCTTTTCGACTGCGCTTCTTCAAAACAAGGTATGTAGAAAGCCCGAGCGCCAAAAAAAGTACGATTGTATCGATATATTCATAAATACCCTCTCGCGGACCCGGGGTGGTCGTATCCGGCATTTCATAACTGCTTTCGAATTCAGGCGGAGGAAAAC
>CAYVXS010000141.1:0-7472 GCA_964454885.1 uncultured Pirellulales bacterium | reverse complement strand
TAACACTATCCCTGCTTTTTTAATGTGCGTTTTTTCTTGAAAATCCGGCTGGTATGAAATATATTTCTCGTAATATCCGAGAGAAAATAACCAGATAGATATTGTCGTTCGGCCTATGGGAAAGGACACTATGAAACCTGCAAAGAATTTTATAATAGTTGCCTTTGTTTTTTTAACAGTCACGGTAGCCTTCGCGGAGCAGACAGCCCATGATAGTGACATCAGGAAGGATGATGATTACAGGCTTGTCTGGGCCGATGAATTTGATAAAGACGGTCCGCCCGATCCCTGTAACTGGACTTCCGAGCGTGGTTTTATCCGCAATCAGGAGCTGCAATGGTATCAGCCGGACAATGCCCGCTGCGAAAACGGTATGCTTATAATTGAGGGCCGGCGGGAACGCAGGCCGAATCCCCGCTACATTCCCGACAGCAACGATTGGAAGGTTAACAGGGAATTTGCCGAGTACACATCTGCATGTATAACAACCCGGCGTCTGCATAGCTGGATGTACGGCCGTTTCGAGATGCGGGGCCGGATCGATACCCGTGAAGGACTTTGGCCCGCCTTTTGGACTCTGGGGGTCGAAGGTCCCTGGCCGAGTTGCGGCGAAATCGATATTATGGAATATTACCAGGGCATACTTCTGGCGAATGCCGCATGGGCCTCGGAAAAACGCTGGGTACCGAAATGGGACGATACCAAAAAGCCGATAACCGAATTCAACGATCCCAACTGGTCCGAAAAGTTTCATGTTTGGCGGATGGATTGGGATAGTGACAGTATCGAACTCTACGTTGATGATTTTCTTCTCAATACGGTGGATCTGAAAGAAACATTCAACAAAGACCGGCAAAGAAAGAATCCATTCCGACAGCCGCATTATATTATTCTCAATCTTGCCATCGGTGGAACGGTCGGGGGTGATCCGTCGAACACGAAATTTCCGGCAAAATTCGAGGTTGATTACGTTCGGATATATCAAACGCGATAGTTAATTAGAGTGTTGGTCGTAAAATGAATCGCAGGAGGGAATTGTAGATACACTGTTTATATTGTTCGCAAGAGGTTTAACGATGGGGTTTTCTTTGCTCAATAAAAAAGGCCTGGCAAAGTACCTGATTGATACGGACCTTGATCCGGAGAGTTTTTCCATACACATCTCTGAAATTGCCCCGGGAAAAAGTCCTCACGCTTTCCATGCGCATGAAGGTGTAGAAGCGATTTATATATTTCGCGGGCATGGAATCGTCGAAGTCGAAAAACAAAAGCATCCCCTCGGACCTGATGAGGTGATTGTTATTGATGCCACTAAATCCCACGGATTGACGAACACCGGCACAGAGCTGCTGCGTTATATGGTAATAAAGACGAATGAGAAATGACACAGATTCGAACTATTAGTGATATTGTCGAGTGTTTTCGAGTGAATTGGCAGGGATATCTTCGCCGATATTGGATATTTCTTGTTCTAACCATTCTCGCTGCAGCAGCGGATATGTTCTCGACGATTCGCTTTATGCTTGTTGAAGGCCCTCAGGCAGAAGGACACCCGGCGGTTCGACTGTTTGCGGCTTTCTTTGGCCCGGTCTTAGGTCCTGTCGTCGGGAAGTTATGTCAGTTTGCCGTTATTATCCCGGTGACGGTTTATCTGCGTCGATGGGCTGTATATATTTTCGTGACCGTTATCATTCTTTATACATGGGCGGCATGGTATAATATCTGGGGGCAATATTTATATTACCCAAGGCTTTTGAAGTTATTGGAGTATTTGCACTTCTGAAAAAACAGGAAAATAGCCAACCTCTTTAGTTTTGGGAATAATGAAACAATCAATCGCCGATTTTCGTTCTTTAATTGCCGATTGACTTTTTAGTAACATATCGTTAACCTTGTTGTTCAATTCTATAACGAGCGGATGAGTTCTTTAGAGAATTTACTAAACATTAGAAAGTATATGGTAACTGATCAATCAGAAAGGAGATAAATCATGAATTCATTAAAGGCGAAGTTTTTTATATTAATTGTGGTAATATTACTTGCAGGGCAGATACCTTTGAGCTCCGGTTGGGCAATGGAAACCGATATGACATCGTCGGGGTCCGCTCAGACGGCCGAACAGGCGGCTCCTTCGGTGGTGGTACATTTTCATCTCAGCGGAGAGCTGACCGAATCGGAGATGGTCGATGCATTTGGTTTGACCGCAGGGCAAATAACATCGCTCAGGTCCCTGGTCGGCCTTATGGAAAAAGCGGGCAAGGACGATAATGTCAAAGCTGTTATTCTGACCTTTGATAGTATGTCAATGGGTTTCGGGCAGCTTGAGGAACTCCGGGAAGCTATCACCGATCTCAAAGAAGCAGGAAAAAAGGTCTATGTACATGCAGAGGAAATGAATATCCTTGAATATAGTTTACTTTGTTCCGGCAGTAATCTCAGTATCGCGCCGCAGTCGGAGCTATGGTTTATCGGCATATATACCGAATCGATTTATGTCAAGGACCTCTTGGACAAGATCGGAGTCCAGAGCGATTTTCTGCATATGGGAGATTATAAATCCGCCGCGGAAATATTTACGCGTTCCGAACCGAGCGAACCTGCCGAAGAAAATATTAACTGGCTGTTGGATGGTTATTACGAATCGTTGGTAAAAATGATTTCACAATCACGGGGATTGACCGCCGAGCAGGTCCGAGGGCTTATCGATAACGGCCCTTACCTTGCAGAGCAGGCTATCGAAAAGGGATTGATAGATGCCGTCGAGACGCGGGAGGAATTTCTTGCACGAGTTAAAGGTGAAATCGAAGGGCCTGTAATAGTTGACAACAGGTATGGCGAGGAAGAACAAATTCAAATCGACCTTTCCAATCCGTTTGCATTTTTTGGTATTTTAGCCGAGATGCTCAATCCGCCGAAAAAACCACAAAAAAACTCTGTGGCCCTGATTTATGTCGAGGGTGCCATTATGCCGGGTTATAATCAGCCGAGCCTGTTCGGGCAATCCGGCATAGCTTTTAGCGGCGACATTCGCAAGGCCCTTGAGAAGGCTGCAGGAGACGATTCCATCAAGGCGGTTGTAATGCGTGTGGATTCACCGGGCGGCTCGGCAGAAGCGAGCGAGGTGATTCTTAACGCTACGCGACTGGTTCAGGAAAAAAAGCCTTTCATCGTATCGATGGGAAATGTTGCAGGAAGCGGCGGTTATTATATTTCCTGCGGGGCCGATACGATTTTCGCCGATGAGGTTACCGTCACTGCCTCTATCGGTGTAGTCGGCGGCAAACTCATTACCGCGGATATGTGGGACAAACTTGGCGTCAACTGGGTCGGATACAAAAGAGGTGCCAATGCCGATTTCTTAAGCAGCCTCAAGCCGTTCGATGATTCACAGAAGCAGAAACTTCAGGATTATATGCAGAGAATTTATGATGTCTTTAAGGGCCACGTAGCCAAAGGCCGGGGCGACAAGTTGACAAAGCCGCTCGAAGAAATGGCGGGGGGCCGGGTTTATACCGGCAAGCAGGCCCTTGAACTCGGACTTGTGGATAAAATCGGCGGTATTAGTCAGGCAGTCGATTATGCCGCGGCCGGGGCCTCACTCGAAGATTACGATGTTCGTGTCATTCCGCGTCCCAAGGATATTCTAACCCAGCTCATTGAAGAATATTCCGGTCAGGGAGAAAGGCCGACGGATATTTCTATACCTGACGCCATGACTCTTTTTTCCGGTAATCCGAGTTTTAAGAATCTTTTCGAATTACTGCGAAAAACCGAGCCGCAGCGTGCCAGGGCACTATATCAGGCCTTGATGCGGGTCGAATTAATCCGCCGGGAAAATGTAATAATGATGATGCCTTTCGATTTAGTTATTAATTGAAGTGACAAATTTTATAAAAATATAGGGCGAGCACAGTTTATTGACATAATCGGGAATGTTAGAAATCTGTTGTTATAAATGATTTGCTGGCTTCGGCGGTGCCGCCGTAAGCGCCCATATTGATTCTGTCACCGTTCGGCATTGGTTCATCACCGACGGGGCTGTCTGTGCTACCTGCATCAATACAGGGGCTGGTAATATCGTCCGTAATCCAGCTTTGGCTGTTTGGGTCGAATCTTCCTGCCTGGGATTTTAAATGAAAATCCCCGTTATCGGCATTTGCGAAATAAGGATCAGTGTAAATGTTGCCTAAGCCGGACCATGGGTTTGTATAATTGCTGTTCGGCACATTGCTATACGTTATGCTTATTGTCGAATTATCGATATTGAATATATGGTTTCTGGTATCGGTGATAATGCAGTTGCTAATTTGAACGTCGCTTGAAGAGTGCCCATTTTCGTCATCCGCCGTACATGCCAGTGAACTGCCGTTGGCTGCCGTGTTTAAGCTGAATGTACAGTTAGTCAGGGTGACGTTACAGTTATTGGAGTTTCTTATACCGCCTCCGAATGTCTGGGCCTGGTTTTTACTGAAAATACAATTGACCAAAGTTGAGTTTGCCATGTCGGTATTACGTATTGCGCCGCCGCCACCACCGGAGGAAATATTTTCGATAAATTCGCAGTTTGTGAATGTGCAATTGATCTGTCCGATATTGTAAATTGCTCCTCCGTTATGGGTGGCCGAATTATCTCGGAAAAGGCAGTTTTCCATGACCGGATTACAGCCGCTCCCATCGTTGAAGCTGTATATGGCACCACCGGCTTTTGCCTGGTTGTTTATGAATTGACAGTTGATTAACCTCGGACCGGCGTTTTCCATATAAATCCCACCGCCAAAGGATGCTTCGTTTTCACTTAGTATGCAGTTGATAATAGTCGGTGAAGCACATTGTCCCAGGAAAATACCGCCTCCACTGTCGTTATATCCGCCTGTAACAGTCAGACCGGCTATCGTTGATTGGTTTGTTTCGTAGTTCTGGAATATGAACCCGCAGTGAGGATCTGTTTGCGATGCATTGCAGTCGATTACCGTTTGAGCGACAATATCAGGATCATTCGGCTCTGTGCTTCTGACCGTGATGGGTTTACCTTTGAAATCCAGGTCTCTGTTACCCTGGGCGGTATAAGTCCCGGGTAAAACAATCACCGTTTCCGACGGCTCGGCAATATCGATGGCCTCCTGTATAGTGTCAAAAGGATGATCTGATGAACCGTCTTCAAGAGGATCGGAGATATTCGTGTCACCCGGGCCGGGATCGGAGGGAGCGTTGTCATCGACAAAATATGTCGATAACGGTGGAGGATCCAGTACGAATTGAGGGTAAAAATCTATGCCCCAGCAATTCCCGGAAGTTTTATAAAAATCCTGCGATTTTCCTGTCGCTACCGATTTTCTCGAATAAATGAATCCTTCCTTTTCCACCTCTATTCTATACGTAGTATCGGAATTCAAACCTGTTATAGCATAAATTCCTTTATAATCAGACGAGGTTTCATATGTGTTCTGGGTGCCTGGTTTTGTTGCGAAAACAGTTGCATTAGGAACCGGATTGTCCTGGTCATCAAAAACACATCCGCTGATAATTTCACCGCTGCCTGAAATGAAAATATTGTACAGGCATGAGGTGATTGCATTGAATTCTGGGTCAACGTCGATAGTGGGCAGATTGTACCATGCATCGTCGATTCCATTCCAGCCCATATTCAAATGATGATACAATGTTGAATAATTATACCCGTATCCGTCGCATAGTATAGCATGTCCGGTGTTGGAAATTTCATTCTCCATAATGCCTAATATAACGGGAGCTTTTGCGTCAAGATTCGGATTTATCATCTTATTTAATCCGTCGCCGATGTTATTACCATAGTTATACCCCATGACGGCATTGCTATACATAAATGTTTCTATCAAAGCTATCTTTGTATCGGGCATAGTGGCGGCCGAGCCTTCGGGCTCGTATTGCATATTCATTGCAATGCCCACGTCGTAGCAAAGTCCACCGATTGCCTGTCTCTGTTCTTCAGTGAGTGTATCGCAGTGTAATTGTGGTTGAAGGGTCATCAGATCCCAGTTGTACGGCCCGCCGGTACCGTCACCTCCGAGTGTGGTGTGTTTTTCCTGTTTATCGTCAACCATGACGGTAAACTCAAGCCTTCCGATCCCATCGACAGGGTATTCGTAGTATCGAATTAACTGAGCTGTAGCTGTGGCCATGCACCCACAAGGGTAATAATTAGGACAGTAATAATTGAAGCAATTTTCATCACATACCCAGGTTTGCCCCCATTTGCTTTGTACAAAAGGCGCCACGCGAATATCCGATATGCAGCTCTGTCCCATCAGACGAGCTCCGTGGGTATCGGCCATGTTAATAAAGTGGGCCCATTTATTCCTTGCGTTGTTGGATTCCTGCTGTGAGGAATTTTCGAGCGTTGCCGAAAGAGTCGAGGTGTTTTCGTATGCTGCGATTCGGGAATTAAGGTCGTTGTTTACCAGAATCCATAAGGGATTATCGAGTGACGTTTCGAATGTCCCGTCATCTGCGAATCCGATGATAGGCTCAATTGAATCGTCCGCCGAGACAATTGCGAATCCGGAAGGTTCCATATATACGATATAATATGTGATATCTCCACGGTCATTAAAGAAGGTTTCTACATTTTTAACCGAGCGGCCGAGAATTGTACCCAGAGGCTGGGAATCGACATTGAGCCAGCCGGTTACGACCTGTTCGGCTTCGTATGAGGTTGTAGGCCGGGCATTAAGTTTGCCATACAGTAGCAATACCGGTATAATGACGATGAAGACGATATTTTGTTTCTTCATTTTTCCCCAAAGAAATGCAGATGGTTATACCTATGTTTTATTCGTCGATTTTATCGTTGCAGGGAAAGCATCGAGTTAAACCTCACAGACTGTGCACCCTTTCACCTTAATTGTTGTTTATAAACATGAGACGCTACTATTATTATAGCTTATAAAACCTTTCGGTCAAGAAAATTATAGCGGCATCAGAGGTCTTCGTATTGAATGTCTGGTGGGGACAAATATAAGTGATTCTGTAAAAAAGCGAGTTCTCTTATCCAAAGGGACTAATTTCAGTAATCGGTTTTTATAATTCGAGGGATGTAAGTCCGCTGGAAATCGCAAGTTTAACCAGTTTAGCAATGCTGTTACTGTTAAGCTTTTGCATAATCTTTCTACGATTGGATTCTACTGCTTTTGCACTTACGTGCAAATCCAGGGCAATTTGTTTTGTTGATTTTCCTTCCGCAATGAGCTGCAGCACTTCTCGTTCTCGTTCCGAGAGAGTTCCCAACGGTGAGCCATCGGATTCCGAGATAAGTCGGACATAATTGCCGACAATGCCTTTTGTGACTTCCGGGCTAAGGTATCTGCCGCCGCGGCTAACGACCTGTATGGCCTCAAGAAGGTCATCGAACAGGTAATGTTTAAGAACATAGGCTGAAGCTCCGGCTTTGAGCATCCCTATTACGAAAGAATTGGCGGTATGCCCGGATAATCCGA
>CAYVXS010000140.1:0-7494 GCA_964454885.1 uncultured Pirellulales bacterium | reverse complement strand
AGCTTTGGTTCTTTCCTGCCGGGCTTCGCTTCTCGCCTGTATCCCGACGGCAATAAATGCGACAGATATAAATAATATTACCTGTTTAAAGAACTTGTCTTTGTTCATACGAATCTTCCCTCAAAAGCCGCGCAGTTATATAATATGCGCAGAAAGTCATCATTTCTACTGTTTAAAACTGATTAATAGCCATTTTATTGCATGAAAAAGGGTTTTTGAACATAAAGTAGCATAATCTTTTCAGGGATTCTGAAGCATTAATTAGATGAATCCGGGCTTTTCACACAAAAACAATTTCTGCCTCAATCGTTAACAAATTGCATAAAATAATATTTATGTTATAATATTCGATAACAGGGATGACAACGAATATACACCGCCGCATTCGGAATTGAAAATAGCTACATCCCGTTGATCCAACTACAAGAGGAGATGAGACAATGAGACTCTATAAAATTGCATGGCTTCTGGTTTGCTGTCTATTGATACATAATCCGTCGGAGGCGGCCGACGGCCAGCTGGATACTTCCTTCCACTCACCCGAAGGTTACGTCACGTGGGATAGTGGCTTCGGCTACGACCGCGGACGTGACGTCGCACTGCAGCAGGACGGGAAGATCGTTGTGACCGGTTATATGACCAACGGTACAGACAATGACATCATGGTTTTACGTTTTGACCCGAATGGTATCCTGGATGCCGGATTCGGTACAAACGGTGTATATATCTATGACGGCCAAAACGGCAACGATGTCGCCTATTCGATTGCCGTACAACCGGACAATAAAATCTTAGTAGCAGGCGATTCCTCAAACGGCTCAGACAGTGACGTCATCGTATTGAGACTTGACACCGACGGGAATCCGGATCCTAATTTCGCATTAAACGGGATATTCATTTACGACAGCAATAACAGTAATGATTCGGCTGTCGATCTTGCGGTTCAATCAGATGGAAAGATCGTACTGTGCGGATCTGTTAGTAATGATACGGACGGCGACCTATTAGTTATGCGTTTGACGACAGAGGGGCTTCCGGATATGACCTTCAACACCGACGGCAAGACAATGCTCGATGGCGGAAACGGTTATGATTTCGGTACGCGTCTGGCGATACAGCCGAATAACAGCATCGTAGTAACCGGCAGCAGTTATAACGCCCTGGATTTCGACACTATAGTGGTCAGGTTCGATGCCAACGGCGTCCCTGATCAGACCTTCGGGGACAATGGGATTGTTCGTCTTGACGGGGGCGATTATGACCGGGGATTCGGTGTGGGTATTGACTCGCAGGGAAATATCCTTGTCACCGGCCTGCAGACCAAGCCGGATTTAGACTACTCGGACTATGACATTCCTGTTTTTCGTTTGGATCCCAACGGCGTTCTTGATACGAGCTTCGGTGATAAAGGGATGGCTCTATATGACGGAGGAGACCGCGAGCAGTGTTATGACCTGGTTGTCCAGTGCGATGATTCGGTTCTGGTTACCGGCCATAGCGGCACCACTAACAATGCTATCTCCGATTGGGCGCTGGTGGTCTTAAAATATGATCCCAACGGTCTCCTGGATACGACGTTCGGAGATCAGGGAGTCTTTTCCTACAATCCAACTGAAAATACCGAATGGGGCTATGGTTTGACCCTGCAGCCCGATGGTAAAATCGTTGTTACCGGACAGGCCCACAATAGCATTGACGATGATGTGATTCTGCTTAGATTACAGAATAGTCCCTGTGACGTCAACGAACCGAACGAGCTCAGCCCGCCGGATGGTATGTTCGATGGCATATCCAGTGTTTTTCCCGGATAACACCCCTATTTATTGTCCCGGCAAATATCCCTGTGGGCTATATTAATACAACAACGAATTCACAACAATCCTTCAATATCCTTATGATGTCACCAGGTCATATTCGAATTTAAGCCGCTGCATGTGATTTGCTTCTTGTTGGGCAAGTTTGGGAAAAATATCCTTCAATTCCGACTCTGAGAATGCCGACGCCATTGAGGTATATAGTTGATATGAACTTTTCTCTTTATTAATGGCAAATAAAAGCAATTCTGGGTAGTCCATGTTTGCATGTGGTTTAGTATCCTCAAAGGTATCACCAATCTCAAGGTCATCCGCACTAATCGGCTCCAGAGATATTTTATTGGCCTTAACAGCTTCGAGTTTTTGCTTATGCTTGAGTTCTTCTTTTGCGAAACATTCGAGGACCTTGCGCATCCATGGATTTTCCGCCTTAAGAGACATATTCATGTAAAGCTCCCGCGCCCGGATTTCCTGAATTATAACGGCATCCAATAGCTCGCCAACAGTTTTAAATTTCACAATTTGGCTTCTCAATTTCTCGCGGCCGTTCTTTTGCTCAAGCGAGAATTTGACCGGTTTACATAGATTAATCTGTTCTTTCGCCAACCGTCCGCATTTTTGGCATTTGAACCGAGGTTCTTTTATAAGAGCCTCATATTCATCTTTGTTACTGAGATTGAAACCCTGTGAGACCATGTAGCATAAGTGTTGTGAATGTGAAGAACTCTCACAGCCGGGATTATCTTCGAAATCTTTCTCTGTCATAGTCGGTTCCTGTCGGTATATGTCGGATTACTACGATTTCCATCGTTGTAATGTTACACAATTATTGGCAAATAAGCAATATGCTCTGAGCCGGCAGGATTAAAATCTCCCAGTGCTATCATGGGCATTTTATCATAAGATTTTGGTTTCTTAGGTAAATGTGTGTCGATAATGAATATAGAGAATACCGGACAGTTTTACAATGATAATCCAAAAAGCCTTAGTAACGGCAAAATCCTGTGGCTGTCGGATCTCCGGCTATCAAGTTGTTGTTATATTTTTAATTTTGCATAGCCTCGTGGACCAAAGGTTTGTCCGGTGTCGTTTTTTCGTCTTCCACAATACGCCCGTCGAATAGATATACGGTGCGCTGAGCATGTTTGACATAACGGGGATCGTGTGTAACCATGCAGATTGTAGAGCCGTTTTTATGCAGGTGCGCCAGCATTTCCATAACAATGTCACCGTTGGCCGAATCCAGATTGCCGGTGGGCTCGTCCGCTAAAAGGATAGACGGCTCGGTGACAATCGCACGGGCCACGGCCACACGCTGCTGCTGGCCGCCGGACAATTGGGACGGATAATGTTTCATACGGTGTGCCATGGAAACTTTTTCGAGTGCATTATGAACCCTTTCTTTGCGTTCCTTTTTTGGCATATTCCGGTATGTCAGCGGCAGTTCCACGTTTTCATAAACCGTCAGGTCACCGATGAGGTTGAAGCTCTGGAAAATAAATCCTACTTCCCGGTTGCGAATACGTGCCCTTTGCGAAGCCGAAAGGTCGGCAACAGGATTGTCGTTAAGACTATAGTCACCGTCTGTCGGCGAATCCAGCAGACCGAGGACCGAAAGCAGGGTGGATTTGCCACAGCCGGATGGGCCTGCTATAGCGATATACTCGCCCTTGTGGATTTTCAGGTGTATGCCGGAGAGGGCATGGGTTTCGACTTCTTCGGTCACAAAAACTTTGTGAAGGTCCTGGACATCAATTAATACTTCATTTGTCTGAATCATATTTCTGTTCCTAATAAATACATTTTGTAATAAATTATTCACATCTGAGTGCTTTCATTGGATCGACTTTTGCGGCACGAAGCGCAGGGACAAAGCACGCCAACAGCACTACAAGTATCATTACGATTATAGTCATTGTGAGCACGCCGAGATGGATTGCACCGACACCGAAGAGAAAGCTTTCCATCGCTCGCCCGAGTGCCCATGCGCCCGGCAGGCCGAGTAGCAAGCCCGCCAAAAGCAGTTTGGTACTGATACCAAGAAAATGGGTGAGCACCTGTTGCGGCATGGCTCCGAGCGCCATGCGTACGCCGATCTCCCGGCTTCGCTGAGTAACTGCATAAGCAACAACGCCATAAGTGCCGATCGACGTGAGCAGCAGTGCAACCGAGGCAAAGATGCCGGCAAGCAGCACAGGAGAACGTCGCTGGACCAGAGACGCATCGATGCGGGCCTGCATCGTGCGGACGTCGTCCATCGGTATTTCCGGATCGAGACGCCGGATAGTTTCTCCAATGCTCGATGCAAGCACTTCGGGTCTAAGGCTGCTTCGCGTGATAATGTAAATATTGTTGGAGGCATCGTAGCGGTAGGGGAAATAGACCGCGCCAAGGGCGGTTTCCTCGAGTTTGTCCTGTTTGATTTTCCCGACAATACCGACAATTCTGAAAGCCGTCTTTTCGTCGAACGCAGGTCCTTTGGTAAGGCGGTATCCGATGGCGTCACCTTCCGGCCAGTAGCGCCGGGCAAATTCCTCGTCAACCACACAGACACGTTCCTGGCGGTAATTGTCGGTTTCTTCCAGCAGACGGCCTCGAAGCAGTGGAATACCGAGCGCCTGCCAGAAATCACCGCTGGTTGCACAATGAAAATGCGCCCTCAGCGACTCGCCCGGCTGTGGCTCGATACCTTCAGGTACGATAGCCTGACTATTGTCCTGTCCTGTAAATGGGACAACAGTGGAAACGGCCGCAAAGGTCACACCGGGTTGTGCCCGCAGCTCGCTTAGCAATCGCTGTACAAACGCGAGACGCACCGACTCATCACCATACCTGGCAGGCGGCAGCCCGATACGGCCGGTAAGGATGCGCTCCGGCTGGAAACCCGGGGACACATTCAATACGCGCTTAAGGCTGACACCGAGCAGGCCTGCACCGGTGAGCAGAAGAAATGCTAAGGAAATCTGGGTGACTATAAAACCATGACGTAATTTCTGGGCGGCTCGACTGACGGTACCGCTTCGGCCTTCGCTGTGAAGTGCAGGTGCCAGGTGCCTGCGCAGGTGAAAGGCTGTAACCGGTAAGGCAAAAACTATGCCAACAAGGATTGAACCACCCAGAGCAGCGGCGGCTATGCGAAAATTGAATGCGATCTGTTCACCGAGTGGGAGCTGAGCCGTACCGAGGACAGATAACATGGAGATTCCGGCCGCGCCCGCACCGAGACCGAGTATGCCGCCGATTCCCGTAAGCGTGATTGTTTCGACCAGGACTGCGCGGGCTACGTGGCGGCGGCCCGCCCCCAGCGCCCGGCGCGTGGAGAATTCTTTAACCCGGCCACCGGCGCGGACCAGCAGCAGGTTAACAAGATTGACACCGCCGATGACAAGCAGAAACAAAGCTCCGCCCTGCAGCAGGACAAGTACCGGACGCACATTGCGGATGTGGTCGGCGTGAAGAGGATAAATGCGCGTGTGAAAACCGGTACCTTCCAGTAATTTAGTAAGACCTGGGTCATCTTCCATTTGTTTGGTGTTAAGGGCATCGATTTGTGCCTGGGCGGCGGCTAAAGAAGCTCCCGGCGCAAGACGGGCGATGACTTGTACGCTCGTATTATGTCTTTGATACGGGCCGCGATCCTGCAAAGTGGAAGCTAACGGGAAAAACAGTTTTGCACGACTGGAGAGGTAGCGAAAGCCGGGCTTCAGGACACCGACTATAGTCATGACTTTACCTTCGACCATGATGTCACGACCAAGCACACCGGGATCGGCGTTATAATGGCTGCGCCAGAATGTATCGGTCAGTACAACAACCGAACTGCGTGACGGTTCGGCCTCTTCTTCTGCGAAGAACCGGCCGAGTGCGGGTTTTACACCAAGCGTGTCAAAAAAATCCGGTGTCACCCGCTCACAGACGACACGTTGCGGCTCCCGATCGGCGGCCTCACCGATGATGACACTGCCGGCCTGGCTGGCGGATGCGGATTCGAATGCGGTTATTGCTTCGCGCCATTCGTAGCAACTGGCCAGCGAACAAGCCTCATGCTCGACTCCTGCGCCCGGATAATTGTGGAACGCAATTACCAGCCGGTCGGCTTCGGGAAAAGGCAGCGGTCGAATGAGAATGGCATCAGTAACAGCAAATATGACTATATTTGCCGCGATACAGATTGCTAATGTTAACACAGCCACCGCTGTAAAGCCGGGGCTCTTTCGCAATTGCCGAAAAGCATATTTGATATCATTGATAAAAGTACTCACTTTTGCCTTTCACCTTTCTATATCTACAATTTGCATAATTATTTTTTATTACTTTTTGCTTCTTGAATTATTTCTTTTGCCTTAGCCAACGCATCGTCAGCTTTTACGGATACATCCGGAATCACGCCGGTTCCCTGCCAATTGGTTTGAGTTTTTACATGAGACAGTCTGTTGACAGGCAGGACCATAATAATGCCGTGGCCGATGTCGATTGTATCCGTGCCATGTGCCGCACCGGCCGAGGTTTCACCAACAATTTTGGCTCTGCCGATTTTCTGCAGGCCGTAGGCAAACATCTCGCCTGTGGAAAAGGTCTCGGAACTTACCAAAATATAGATAGGGATATTCGGCATACGTTTACCGAGAATATCCGTGCGCGTGCGGAACTCAGCGATTTTCTGATTCTCACGATTAGAGGACACATAAAGCGGTTGCGATTCCTCACCACCCAGGAAGTAGCTGGCCAGATACATCATGACCTCGGGGTCACCGCCTCTGCTGCATTGACGTAAATCAAGAATCATTGCCGTGCATTTTTGAAAGGATTGCATAGTCTTGTCGATCACCTGATACACTTTGGGTGCTATCTCGGGCGAGTAGAACTCAAGGACGCCCAGATAGCCGATGTTCCCTTCTATAACCTGAGCCGGCAATCCATAGTTTATCATTTGGAGTATCATTTTCTTTTGTTGATCATCCATTTCGGTCCCTTCAGCTGTCTTGATCGTAAGAGCGGGGTGTATCCAATCAGAACCGGCCTCCGACTGGTTTTTCAACTGTAATTGCTTGTCACCGGTTGCAGCATGCATGTCCGCAATCAATGCCTTCATCAATGAAGCCTTCGTGTCAAGAGCCTCATACGCCTGTTTCTCTTTTTTTTGCATGATGGTCTGGGCCGCTTTCTGCCCGAGATTCGGATCAACATACCGATGGGCCAATTGGTCGACGACATGGTCGATGATTTCACTACGTTCTGTTGCAGTGAATCCCTGTGCTGAGACATAACAGAAGCCCATCGACACCAATAAAACAATGATAATGGTCTTTTGTTTTTTCATTTGTTTGTTCTCCTAACGGATTAAATGCTAAAATTATCAATAGCTACGATTTTTTTACTCGTAGCGCAACGTTTCTATCGGATTTGTCCTGGCCGCCCGGCAAGCCGGGATAAAGCAAGCCAACATTGAAACAATGGTAATGATCAACGGGGCCAGGACAAAGGTCAAAGGATCGGTGGTACTGACTTCATACAAATAGCCGGCCAAAAATCGCGTCAGGCCGATTGAACCGGCGATGCCGATGACCAAACCGATGGCCAGCAACAGTAGGCCATGTTTGAGTACCATGGCCAGAATGCCTGTCTTTTGCGCGCCCAATGCCATGCGAATACCAATTTCTCGGGTTTGCCGGGCTACGGC
>CAYVXS010000139.1:0-7498 GCA_964454885.1 uncultured Pirellulales bacterium | reverse complement strand
GCCGGAGCCGTGCCCGCCGTTGGGTACTACAAGCAAATCGAAGTCCTTTTCGGTCTTAATCAGAGCATCGACTACACGTAACGTGGATTCCGGAGGTACATTTGTGTCCATTTCACCTACTATCAGAAAGAGATGCCCCTGCAACCGATAGGCATTATCGACATTGGAACATTCGGCATATTGCGGCCCGACCGGATAGCCCATCCATTGCTCATTCCATGAAGCCTTGTCCATCCTGTTGTCGTGGCAGCCGCAGTTGGCCACGGCAACCTTGTAAAATTCGGGATGGAAAAGCAAGGCACCGGCGGCGCTTTGACCACCCGCCGAGGTGCCGTACAATCCTACCCGCTCGAGGTCCATATAGGGATATTTCTCAGCGGCAGCCTTGATCCATAGAATACGGTCGGGAAAGCCCGCGTCCTTGAGGTTCTTCCAGCAGACGTCGTGAAATGCCTTTGAGCGATTGGCCGTTCCCATACCATCCATTTTAACGACAATAAAGCCAAGGTCATTAAGCGCCTGATATCGATTACGGGCGCTGAATGATTTAGGCGTGAAGGAACTTTGCGGCCCGGCATAAATATCTTCAATGATTGGATACTTTTTGTCCGGATCCAAATCGTTGGGGCGGCTGATAATACCCCATATATCCGTCCTGCCGTCACGTCCTTTGGCAACAAAAACTTCCGGTGCTTCCCATCCCTTCGCAAGCAGCTCGGTAATATCCGCTTTTTCCAATTCACAAACGAGCGAGCCGTCGGAGGTCCGCCGTAATTCGTGGACCGGCGCCATATCCACACGTGAGTAAGTATCGATAATGTATTTGCGGTCGGGTGAGTACTGAACTGAGTGGTTGCCGTCGCCCTCGGTCAACTCCACCAGGCCGGTCCCGTCAAAATTAATCCGATAGTAATGGAGGAAGTACGGGTCCTGGTCGGTGTTTTTCCCGCCGGCACTGAACCAAATCTGGCGTGCGTCCTCATCGATCAAATCAATGCCGCGAACGACCCATTGCCCCTTGGTAATCTGGTGACTGATTTTACCCTGATTGATATCGACGAGATAGATATGCCGCCATCCGTCCATCTCGGAGACATAGATGATTTCGTCGGTTTTATCAAGATAGTTGACCAGGCTAAGTGCCAGATTTTCCGTATGGACGGTCCAGATAAAGGTCTCGGCCTTTTCATCGACAAGGTTGCGCCAGGAGCCGTCTTTGGTATCCACTTCGATTACCCTTAGACGCTGATGTCCGCGGTCAACCTTCTCATACATTAAGTGACGGCCGTCATTGTTCCATCGCGGCCGTGGAGAGTCCAGGTCAACCCGCTCCAGTTCCGGCTTGATTTGCTCACGATTTCCCACGTTAAATATGTTAAGTTCGTAGGCATCTAATTTATCGCCCGGCAGGTCATAGGGACGCGACTGCAAGACCGCACGACCGCCGCCGGGAGGCGAGGACTGGATAAGATAAACTTCCTTATGGTCCCCCGGCTCAAGGCGCCAGGCGATTAGGGATTTCGAATCAGGCGCCCATTCCAGTTGCGTATAGGTATTATCTTCCACGCCGTCTGTCGAAAGCTGGATTTCTTCACCGTCTTGGCCCTCTCTAATAAATACATTATTATCCCTGATATAGGCATTCCATTTTTCATCGTCAGAAGCAAGCGGACGTTCTTGACTGCCGAAGAAACGACCACGACGCTGGCCCCCCTGTCCTCGTCGGCCGAACCGTGACCGGGCGCTTTCTTCAGGCGGAGTTAGTGTTTCTTCACCGGGCGAGACCTCGTAGGTATTCAGATCGCATTTCCATGTCTTTTCGTTTACATTGAAAAGAATTTCATTGTTATCATCGATGAATTCAATATAGTTAAACGGCAATTGTTCGGCGGAATATTTTTCGTCGTTTGCTTTCGAGAGAGCTTCGGCCAATTTTACGTGGTCGAAAGCTTTTTGGCGGGTGCCTTTTTCGGTGTCAACCAGGATGAACTCACTCGTGTCACCGCTCAGGTCGTTACGATACCAGAAACGTGTATTTTCCGCGAACCAATGGGGTGTGATCCTGGTTTTATATACTCCCTGTACTTCGCGCTGCGTCTGGCCTCTTCGCTGGGAAGCGTCGGCATTCAGACTTTGCCGGTCCTGCTGCGCGGCTAAAACCGGGCCGGTGACCGTAAGGAATATAGTAAACAAGCTGATTTTTACGACGGTGTTTATTTTATATGAAAATTTCATTATTTATTCACTCCATGCACTTATTATTGAAGTCGCCGGAACAACACTTATCTTTGAATTGACTTATCCATACTGCATTATAATGTATCTTGGGAAGTATATAGTATCAATTGTAATCATTATAAACGGCATTAAAAAGCCTTTAAAAAGCAATTATTTAAGCCGAAAAAGACATTTTCAGAGATGATTATGCCGAATTTTCAAGACATGGAGCATATAATATCACCAGGAAATTTTTATTGACGAAAAGGGGTTGATTTAGTATAAATGTTATTATAATGGTGTAATTGTTTAATTCTTTCAACTATGGCAGGTTTTCTTTTACATATTGTAAATATTACATCAAAAAACACCCAAAAATGAGCAGAATGCAAAATCCGTAGCAAGCATTACTGCCGTGGTGGTTTTTGCCTTTTAATTTAGTAGTTAAAACTTGAAGGAAGGAGGTCATTTCGATATGAGAATATTATTCTCATATCACCGACACAGGCAAAGCAGAATACAAATCCAGTTATTATTTTGTAATTCCAATTTTTCAATTCAGGAAAGGTGAAATACCATGAGTAGAAAGCTAATTTATTTAATTATCCTTGTTCTGGTCCCCGCCGCCGGCGCACAGACGATGGTAGAATTCTTCAGCGACGATTTCGAGACGCCCCATGACTACGTCGCCGACAACGTTGCCGATACCGGCTGGGACGGTTATTTCGGATGGTTGCCGGGCGAAACAGTTGATGCTCTTAATGCATCCATGGATCCCAATCATCCGGGGCAGTTATTTATGTCGTCAACGAACGGGGCCTGGGATCCGTGGGATAATCTCGGCCCATATCTATATAAGTATACCGAGGGAGATTTTATCGCCACAGTATATGTGGCAGATTATGCCGGATTAGTAGGTTCGGTAGGATATGAAAATCCAAACTATCATAACAACTGCGGCCTTATGGCCAGAGCTTCCAAAGCCGACCCTAATGACGAGGCCGGCCCCGGTGAAGACTGGGTCTCAATAGATTACTTCCCTATCTGGAACTGCGGTAATTTTGTTAGAACCGCCGACAATAACGTTCGATACGAGCTTGGTCACAATGGCAAGGCATGGAACCTGGATCCATACCTTCAGCTTGAGCGAACCGGAAATGTCTTCCATTTCAGAACAAGCTCGGACGGTATAAACTGGACGGAAATGGCCCAGTCGCCTGTTACAAGAGAGGATTTTGACGGTCTGCCGCTGATGGTCGGGATTTTTCAATGCACATACAGCGAAAATTACGGTTATGCAGCGTGGGATGATTTCAGCATTGTACTTGTAAGAAGATTCAGAGCATATAATCCTGTACCAGGTGATGCCGCCTTAAACGTAGATCCAAATCAGGATCTTGGCTGGAGCCCGGGCGTCAATACCGAGTTTCACGATGTATATTTCGGCAGCAGCTTTGACGAGGTAAGCAATGCCGACACAACAACAGCCGGAATTTATCAGGGCCGTCAGAGCGAAACCAGCTTCGAACCCGGTCCAATGGAACTGGGCCAGACCTACTATTGGCGTGTCGATGAGATAAATGAATCTGATAGTGACAGTCCATGGAAAGGCCCCGTATGGAGCTTCAGGGTTTTGTCATGGAACGCCACCGAGCCTAATCCGCCCGACGGTGCTGAATGCGTCACCCTCGATACGACTCTCAGCTGGATTGGTGGTGCACAGGCAACGGCACACTGGGTGTACTTCGGCACAACCGAGAATCCACCCTTCAAAGCGCTTCGATCTACTACAACGTATGTGCCTCCGGCACTCGAGCCCGACACAGTATATTACTGGCGCATCGACGAGAAAAAAGGCACGCAAACCTGGCCCGGTGACCTGTGGACTTTCAGAACCGTACCTTCATTACCTACTACAGACCCGAATCTAATCGGCTGGTGGAAGCTTGACCAGGTATGTGGTGACAGCGATACAGTCCTTGACTCGTCCGGTTATGCTCATCACGGCAAGTTTATAGGTGAGCTTAATTATGTAGAAGGTTTCGAAGGCCAGGCACTTGAATTTAACGGCCGGAATGATTACGTGGAGCTGCCAATCGGCTCGGTCATCGACTCGCTGACAAACTCCACATTCTCGATATGGCTTGACTCCAAGCCCGGTGGCAGTTGGGCGAGGGCATTCGATTTCAACAACGACGGGGATGTTTACATGTGTCTGGGACCCCGCTGGTGGTTTATGGACGATATGTATTTTGCTATCACTACTGATGGCGAGGCCAACCAGAACCTGGTACAGCCCGTTGGTTTCGACATAGAAACCGGCTGGCATCATGTGGCTGTAACAATCAATGCAAACGCCAATATTAGTACCCTCTACTACGACGGCGAGGAGCTCGCGAGCAACGGCACTCTAACTCCGAGTGATCTCGGCGTAACCACCAATAACTGGCTCGGAAGATCGCACAATGCCGACGATGCGTATTATCTGGGTTCTATGGATGATTTCCGCATTTATGACTACGCGCTGTCACAGGCCGAAATCCAAAGGGTGATGAAAGGAGATCCGCTTCTGGCCTGGGATCCATATCCAGTGGATGGTTCGACACCGGACGAGGAGCAAGTTTCGCCTTTGACCTGGTCACCGGGAGATAATGCGGCCCGGCACGATGTGTATTTCGGTACGGATGCAGATGCCGTGAAACAAGCCGATGCATCAGATACTACTGGTATATATCGTGGTCGTCAGGATCCGAACTCTTATACTCTGTCGGAAGATATTGAATGGAACCAGACTTACTATTGGCGAATCGACGAATACAATAACGACGGAACAATCAGCAAAGGTAAAATCTGGAGCTTTACCGTAGCAGATTATCTCATTGTGGAAGATTTCGAGTCCTACAATGATATCGAAGAAGAGCTTGCAGGCAGTAACCTGATTTACCTGACCTGGATAGATGGATATGACAATCCCTCCGTCAACGGTTCGACTATGGGTTATGCAGTACCCTTCGAGCCTACTATGGAGTTCGGGATTGTTCACGGTGGTTATCAGTCGGCTCCGTTCTCGTATGATAACAGTACCGCAGGCTATTCGGAAATAACAGTGAGCACGAATAACCTTTCGATCGGGCACAACTGGACAAAAGATGATGTCCAGGTAATGACGCTATGGTTCTACGGCGACCCGGGTAACTCTGTCACGGAGCAGCTATATGTAAAGCTAAACGGCGTAAAGGTAAATTACGACGGCGCCGCAGCCAACCTGGCAACAGCAGCATGGACACAATGGAATATCGACCTGTCGGCGTTTGGTATCGACCTCGCCAACGTTAATGAGCTGAGTATCGGCCTCGAGCGAATCGGTAATTCAAGCGGCTCGGGAATATTGCTCATCGACGATATAAGGTTGTATCAGGTAGCTCCATAATATATCCGGCAGCATCGGCTGATGTAATCGGCCGTGCTGAAAAAGGGATCAGGTGCATTTTTAGATTTCGATGTATTCGTTGCACAAGAGAAGTTCCGAGTCATGGACATTTATGCCTGAAAATGCTATAAAACGGGAATTCTGCGAAGCAGTCGTTCGATAAGCTCTATCGGAAGGCCCATTACGTTGGTCAGGCTGCCTTCGATTCGCTCGATAAATTCGTCGCCGTTCTCTTTTATGGCATAAGCGCCTGATTTGTCTTTCCAGCGGCCGCTCCTGATATGCTCGTCGATTTGATCTTCAGTCAACTGCCTGGGATATACCGTTGTGGAATCACAGGTTACAATTTCAAAACCGTCGCGAAATCTGCAAATGGCAAGACCTGTTACCACTTTATGAGGTTCACTGAAAAGTCTTCGAATAATCCGCCGGGCTTCTATTGCATCCGCGGGTTTGCCGATAATCTCACCCCGGCTATCTACAATCGTATCGGCACCTATGACCGGACTATCCGGGTATTTTTGAGCGATGCTTTTCGCTTTGGCCAATGCCAGTTGTTCCGCGTATTTGCATGGAGCAATTCGATCGGCAGGAAAAGACGATTCGTCGATATCGGGACGGACTACGGTAAATTTATAGCCCGCTTCAACCAGCAGTTGCCTGCGTCGCGGTGAGGCGGAGGCCAAAATAAATGGGGATATTTGTTTATTAGGCATTAATACAAATCCGGCAATGCGAACAAACTTTTCGATTTATGTTTCGTGTTCACTGAATTTAATATCGAGCTATCTGCCTGCAGAAGATCAGATATTCCAGCTCGATTCGTTCGAAATTTTCACCGACGTACTTTTGAAACAGCAATGTTCCAACGATATGGTTCCACAAAACGGTCCTTGGTTTGTTCCTGTCTATCGCAACTTCCCTACTGACCTCATCGAGCGGCCAGTTACCCCACAAACCGTCGGCGAGCAGCCGATGATAAATTCCCATCCGTTTTCCCGAATCCGCTTCACGCAGAAAACGAACCAGCGCGTAGGACTGGCTGTAAAAAGCCATCACATCTTCGGTCTCATCGGTGGCAAGCACCTGGCCGGGATTTATCGCCGTCAGTTCCCTCAGCGGGATAATCTTATTTTTAACCAGCGTTTCTCCGAGCGATTTCAGGCGATAGCTGTTTTCACCCGGCACAAAATAAATCGATTCGTCCTCGATCTTGTACGATTCGAAGAGCATTGCCACTCCTTCGTCGAGCCAGCTCGGCAGGCGATACTTAAAAATCCTGCCGTTGAACTGGTGCCAGCCCTCGTGGCCGAGAGCCAGAAATGTTCGTTCAGGACCGATATCATAGGCGACACACGCATCGTTATGGCAATACGCTCCGGCTTTAATTTTACAGTATATCCGGGCCTGCTCACCGGCGAAAGTCCTCGTAAAATGTTCCCATTGAGAACGTTCGGCGAAAACATAAACGGGAAATTTCACCGATGTCTCGACAGGCTCCGGCAACTGGCTGTTATATGCCTGATACGCTGTTTCCACGAACCGGGGGATTTTACAGAGCATAGCGTGATTGAAAAGCGTTGTGTAAATTTCGTAGTGGGTGGTTGTGAGCTTCAGTCCCGGCCCGTATTCATTTTCCCACTGCTCTACGGATACCAGCTCGGGCAGATTCTTATCCCGGAGATAATCGGTGACTATTTTCGTATATACGGCAATCTGCCTGTCGCGTGTATTTACCGATGTATTATTATCGGAAACACAACCGGCCCAGGGAAGAATTGTCATTATCAAAATCAGGGAGAACTTTTTCACCGGATTGCTGCATAATAAGATCGGCAAAATGCTTTTTAA
>CAYVXS010000138.1:0-7527 GCA_964454885.1 uncultured Pirellulales bacterium | reverse complement strand
TACGGCATATTCCACTTCCTGCGTTTGATTCAAACTCAATCAAGCCTGGAAAATGTCGATATAACGTCAAAGCCCAAAATACAATACCGGCTGCTCAATCACTGGGACAATCTCAACGGCTCAATTGAACGTGGTTATGCCGGAAGGTCTTTATGGAAATGGGACCAGTTGCCTGAAACTATCGATCCAAGATATATCGACTATGCCAGGGCAAATGCTTCGCTCGGAATTAATGGCGCTGTTCTTAATAATGTAAATGCCAACCCCGAAATACTGAAAGAGGAATACTTGATTAAGATCGCAAAGCTGGCGGATGTTTTCAGACCCTACGGCATTCGGGTATTTCTGTCCATTAATTTCTCCTCACCGATATCTGCAGAATTCACGATGAACAGAAGGAGAGGTGGTATCGGCGATTTGAAAACTTCCGATCCGATGGATCCCGAAGTCAGACAATGGTGGAAAGACAAAGCCAAAGAGATTTACCAGTACATTCCCGACTTCGGCGGATTTTTAGTCAAAGCCAATTCCGAGGGAATGCCAGGCCCGCAGGATTACAATCGCACGCACGCACAGGGCGCCAACATGCTGGCAGAGGCATTAAAACCTTATAAAGGCATAGTCATGTGGCGGGCATTTGTCTATAACGCGGACACAGATCCCGACCGGGCGAAACGCGCTTATATCGAATTCGTTCCCCTGGATGGACAATTTTCTGCTAATGTCTTCGTACAGGCCAAAAACGGCCCCGTCGATTTCCAGCCGCGCGAACCCGTTCAGCCTTTATTCGGTGCGATGCCCAAAACGCCTTTGATGATGGAGCTTCAGATAACACAGGAGTACCTGGGACATTCCACTCATCTCGTTTATCTGGCCCCGATGTGGAAAGAATATCTTCAATTCGATACTTATGCCAAAGGAAAGGGATCGAAAGTCGCAAAGGTCATAGACGGCACCTTATTTGATTATCACATGACCGGTATTGCCGGTGTAACAAATATCGGCGACGACAGAAACTGGTGCGGCCATATTTTCGCCCAGGCCAACTGGTACGCCTTTGGCCGTCTTGCATGGGATCATTCTCTGACCGCCGGGCAGATTGCAGAAGAATGGATCAAGATGACGTTGAGCCGGGATGAAAAAATCATTAAGAAAATTGAATCCATGATGACCGGTTCGTGGGAAGCCTGTATTAATTATATGACACCGTTAGGCCTGCATCATATTATGCAGGCGGGTTTTCATTACGGCCCTCAGCCCAGTTATTCCAGAGCGCAGCGTGAGGACTGGACCAGCGTTTATTATCATCGTGCTGACAAAATCGGCCTGGGTTTTGACAGAAGCTCGACCGGAAGCAATGCAACAAGTCAATACTTCTCGCCATTAAGGGAACAATTCGACAGTATCGAAACTTGCCCTCAAAAATACCTGCTCTGGTTTCACCATGTCCCCTGGGACTATAAAACAAAATCGGGCCGAATCCTTTGGGACGAACTTTGTCACAGATATTATCTCGGCATGGATTACGTTAAACAAATGCGCGCGGACTGGGATTCCATTGAAACGGGTATCGACCCTGAGATATTCCGACATGTTCGAGACAAATTAACGACGCAGGAACGGGACGCCGGTATATGGAGAGATACCTGTCTCGAATATTTTCAGAAATTCAGCGGAAGGGAAATATCGGTCACAAATTAAGGAACCCCATTTTGCGAATTTTTACAAAATGTGAATCCAATCAAAGGGCCGGCAGTTCGGGCGAGTAAGACGTTTCGTTGCCGAAGATGTCACGAGCTTTTACGCGAAATTGGAGATATTGCCCACTTCTGCCTATCTGGACCTCATAGACCGGTGAGCTTTGCCAGCCGCTGCTAAACGCAGATCTGGATGTACACTCGAAGAAGTATTGCACAGTTCCGCTTGCATCCGTCGCCGTAGCCGCCGTCATAACAGCCCAGTAACCAACCAGGGCGCCTCCGCCGCGATACACTTCATCGGGTTCCCCACCTGATGCCCACTGCATGGGATCCGGAGACGGTGGCTGGAGGTCAACAACAACTTCGGAAGATTCTGAGGTCGTATTGAGATTGATCGATTTATCCCGGGCTTTGACAACAAAGCTATATGTCCCCCCGGGCAGAGAACTCACAATATATTCGGAACTATCTTGCCAGCCGCTGCTGTACAGTGGATTCGTTACGCACCGAAAATAATATTCCACACCGCTCGGATCGGATGCCGTCGCAGCTACCATGCGTATCGACGACGGTGGAACAGAGTAAGGTTCTGTCTGCCATTGAGCGGGATTCGGAGCCGGAGGTGTAGTATCTACGGGAAGAGTAGTTGCAGATCGCGCCTGAGAATATTCGGTTTCTACAAGATTAGCCTTATTGCGCGCCTTAACTTTGTAGAAATATTCAGTGTCGGGGGCCAAACCAGCATCCGTATAACCCGGTCCGTCCTGCCATCCGCTGTCGTGTCCGCCGGAAGTATCACATTTGAAATAATATTCCACGTCGCTGTTGTCGGTCGATGCGGCAACAACAGCTACCATAACGATTGCCGTGGATGAAGCTGCTGTTGGTTCCATTTCCCAAGCCATAGGATCGGGTCTCGGTGCCAATGGTCGTTTTCGCCAGTTGGCTAAAAGAACAGCAAGGTCAGCCATATCTACCTGTCCGTTTCTGTCGATGTCTTCTGACAAAAGGACCTTTTGCCAAAGCCACTTGCCCGTGAGCAGTGCCATATCTTCGTAATCCACCCAGCCGTCATAATTCAAGTCCGCAATATTTCCCACATCCGACAACGACCAGCTTGCCTGGGTAGTATTGCCGTATGCACCGATATTGACCCGATTACCGTGCGGCCATAATTCCGCAATCAAAGCAAAGTTAGGATCACCGGCATCTATACACGAGCTGGTTAAATCATCCTGAATCCACTTCTGCCGGTTAGGGTCCCATCGCCCCGCTTCGGATTGTAGATGATAGTCGCCATTGACCCAAAAATCATCGGTTTCATCGTTGTCGGTTCCATTAGTGTCCCAATCTCCGTTGACCGCAAATTGAGGATTATCAACAATATCGGTCGAGCTAATCACCGCCCCGTCACCGAAGTTCCCAATCCGGTTTGCCCAAAAGCAATTATAGGCATTTTCGGCGTATCCGCTAATCCCTCCTGTTTCAGTTGCCCTGTTGTATGCAATAATATTATTTCTTAAGATTCCCAGGCACTGACCTAAAGCCCCCCCTCTGTTGCCGGCAAAATTACCTACAATTGTATTGTTATATATGTTACTACAACTGAACAAACCGCCGCCGCTGATATCACATCTGTTACCTGCAATAATATTATTATATATCTCACCGTGACAGGTACACAGTCCTCCTCCGGCAATTACGCTGGAATTTCCGATTATAATATTGTTCGATATTTCACCGTTGCATTCGTAACAGGCCCCGCCTTTAAAGACCGAATAATTATATGTAATTATATTATCTGAAATTTTCCCACCGCAGAAAGACAACCCTCCACCATCGCCCCTATTCGAAGAATTAAATATATTCTCCGATATAATATTGCCGACAATCGGTCCGTTACAATATATTATACCACCTTTGTTTCTTAATATAGTATTTCCCGAAACAACCGGCTCTGCGTGAGTCAGCCCATAAGTAAATTCCTGCCCGTAAATACCCCACGTTCCGCAATCCCGAATTATATTCTTCGTTATTGTCGGCGAAGTCCCGGCATAACAATAAACTCCCCTTCCGGTAACAGTGAAACCTCTAAGGACCGAATCTCCAGTTTCATTGGCATCGAAATTGACACTATAACCGGAAATTGCTGTGATAACCGTCGAACCAACAATATTCGGATCATCCGGATACGTGCTTGTTAACGTAATCGCCTTGCCGTTAAATGCAACATTTTCGTTATACGTACCTGGTTCAACAACAATAGAATCCCCGCTCTCAGAGAAATCTATCGCATCCTGAATATAATTAAAATCCGCCGGTCCGTCATCATCGACGGTGATAATCCCGGCATAAGATGAGACTATCGGCAGAAAACATATTAGAGCAAAAACAAAGACTTTCATCCCTACATCCTTCCCCCTGGAAGGTTAAATTCAAACAAAACAATTCCAGGCCTTTAAGAACCGACTATCTAATTCTACTATAAACAAGACAATAATTCAAGCTCAAAAGCTCTCAACAGAGTGTTGTCTGTAAGATATGCTTAGATTTGAAAATACCCTTCAAATCCACGTCAGACAGGAAAAATACCCAAAAACGGGCAAAAGAAATACGTTACCGGACTAATCGTTTACGCCGTAAATCCAGTGTGCATTTGTCAACTCGTAATCGATAAGCTCTTCCGGTTTGAAAAACAGGTTAATTTCATACCGGGCCGATTCAGGGCCGTCCGAGCTGTGAATAAGGTTAAATCTTCGAGCGCAGCTAAAATCCCCGCGAATCGTACCCGGCTCGGAATCCCGTCCGAAAGTCGATCCTATCATCCTGCGGACAATTTCGATAATGTCATCGGCTTCCCAGACCATAATCAGCGACGGTGAGGAAGTAATAAATCTAACCAGGCCTTTCAAAAATAGTTTGCCGCAATGAGCAATATAAAGCTTATTCGCCAGATCTTCGGATATATACATGAATTTCGTGGCAACAAGCTTAAATCCTCTTCTTTCGAGCCGTGATATAATCTGTCCCGCCAACAGTCTCTGAATGCAATCCGGCTTAATAATAATTAAGGTGCGTTGTGCCATTAAGATTTTTCTATTTCCAATTTCTAATATTAATCCGGTACAGGTCTCCGGGGGATATGACAATTACGTTCCTTTTGGGATGATATAAATTTCTACTCGTCTGTTCTGTTCATTTCCTGTTTTGTTCGGCCCGTTCGGAGCTATCGGACGATACTCACCAAAACCACGTACACTCATCCGTTCGGGAGCTACACCGTTACTCTGCATTACATTCAAAACCGAAATTGCCCTGTGAACAGACAGGTGCCAGTTAGTCGGATGCTTATCTCGTGTCGCGGGTCTTTGAATAGGAATATCATCCGTGTGTCCGGCGATGAGAACATCAAACTCTTTGCCTTCCGGGGTATTGAGAATTCCGCAAAGTGATTTAACAGCCGCAACCGCTGTGGAAGCCACCTGGTCGCTGCCCTTGTCAAAAAGCAAATCGCTCTTGAACTTCACGATACCTCGCTCGGAATCATAATCCACCATGTTATTACTTTTAGCAAAATCTTCCAGTAAAGTACTTAATTCCACCGGAAGTGCCGCTCCGCCGGACAGCAGTCTTTGCTGCATGGAGGCAATCAATTCGTTCTTTTTCTTTATGTCTCCCTCTAATGCAGCGATTTTTGCCTGTAATGTCTCCATCTCCACGCTGCCCTCTCCCTGGGCGGTTGTAAGCTGCCGCTTATACTGATCAAGCTGCAGGTTTGCCGCATCAAGTTCTGACTGAAGCTCGCTTATACGTTGCTGAAGTGCATCATTCTGTATCCTTACTTGTTCCAGTTGATCATTACAACCATTGATTAGCAAAACAGATGTACAGAATAGAATAATAGCTGAAAGTTTTGCGGTTCGCATCGTTCAATCCTTTCCAAGAAAATTGAGGTATTTTCTTCTAACTATCCTTAAGAAAAACAAGCTTTTATATTTGCAGGTTACAAAGCCTGAAAATTCCTGTGTTCTTCACTCTCGTCGGTAAATAAAACTGATTTATCTCCATCCGTCAAGAACAAACTTTGCAAAATATTAACAGCTTTATAAAAGTTTATTTTCAGGCAGGAAAGTTTTAGTAGATTGTAATAACTGTATCGTGTAAAATCCTCTGCCGATTAAGTTTATCTTTAATACCGGATTTGCAGAAATAGTGATTACAGTCATACGGAAAACTAAAGATAACTAAATTCATAGAGATTAATTGATATCATGGATCACAGGCGTTTTATTTGATGAAAGTTCTTGTTGCCCAAAAATGTGGATTTTGCCACGGCGTCAGGAATGCCATACGCGTGGCGGAAAAGACTCTAATCGAAAAAAAAGTCGTTTACAGCCTCGGTCCCATCATTCATAACCGGGACATGGTAGAACAGCTTGCAAAAAGCGGGCTCAAGACCGTATCTCGAATAGAAGATATAGGCTCGGGGACGGTCCTTATCCGTTCTCACGGGGCCGCCCCGGAACAGATAGCGAAATTGAAGGAAAAAGGGCTCGATATTGTCGATGCCACCTGCATTCTGGTAAAAAGAGTCCAGCATATTGCCAACGAGTTCGAGAGTCAGGGTTATGAAGTCGTAATAATCGGCGAGGAAAATCACCCTGAAGTCCAGGCTGTCGTGGGTTGTGCCCGAAATGTCATTGTTATAGCCGACGTCTCGGACCTTGAAAAACTGCCGGATAACGGCAGATTGGGGATTGTCTGTCAGACTACCCAGAGTCCCGAGCATTTGGGGAAAATGCTCGGTGCCATAGGACGACGTAATTTTAACGAGCTAAAAGTAATCAACACATTATGCAAAGAGGCCATAAAAAGGCAGGAATCGGCCGTTCAGCTTTGTAAACAAGTGGACATTATGTTCGTTCTCGGGGGGTTGGAAAGTGCAAATACCCGGAGATTGGCTGAAATGTGTAAAAAAGTAAACAAACAAACCTACCATTTGCAAAACTGGGATGAATTGGACAAAAAACTGCTCAAGGGCAAAAAAACGGCGGGCGTGACCGCGGGAGCGTCAACGCCGGACTGGATCATAAGCGAGTTTGCACAAAATCTGGAAGCCCTCGATGACAGTCCCGATCCGGATTAAGCTATTCCATAAAAAAGTAAAGAGTTTCTTGAAATTGTGGCTATTTTCTGTTAAATATATTATCTTTAAAAATTGTCTATTTGACGTAAATTGCATTTGCTGCGTGGGCAAATGAACATAATAAATTGTTAACCATAGTTAACACTTGTACAGCGTAGTACAGAGACTCGTCGGCGTAAATGTGGGGCGCCGTCAGGTCGATAACAGACTCCACATTTGGATTCGGATTTATGGTAGATAGAAATATTGTCAACAAATTAGGTTTATCGAGTGAAAAGCTTGAAGAGCAGGTCAATGAGCTGTTCGGCGAGCAGGAAAACGAATTTCTGGAACAGGCACTGCAAAAGAAAGTGGATTCCCGTTTGCCGGGAACAATCCTTAAAGGGACAATTGTTTCACAGATAGGCAATGACGTTATTGTCGAAGTAGGCTTAAAAAGTGAAGGAATCGTCGATGCGAGTGAATTCGACAGCCCTGATGAGATAATGCAGGGTAAAGAAATAGAAGTCCTTCTCGAAGATACGGATTCCGAAAGCGGTCTTGTCGTATTAAACAAGCGCAAAGCCGACATCATCAAAGGCTGGGAGACAATACTCGAAACAAAAACCGAAGGTGATGTTGTTACAGGTAAGGTAATAAGGCGAATCAAGGGAGGTTTACTCGTCGATATAGGAGTGCCCG
>CAYVXS010000137.1:0-7547 GCA_964454885.1 uncultured Pirellulales bacterium | reverse complement strand
TTTTCTGGATTTAAGGTATAATCCTTTCTCTTCAAGGGCAACTGTGATTTTTTTATGGTCAATAATGGCGCCTGGGTTATTCTTGATTAGATTTTTCAGAACGCCAAGAAACTTGTCAGGATCTTGGTAGTTTTCAAAGGCGTAATCACCGATGACTCTGTCTACCACATTTTCGGGCAGAAGCTCGCATTCAACATGTTGCAGCAATTCCCAAAGCTCTGGTAACCGTATATCTAACGCCTCCAACCTTTCAGTGATACATACGCAGCTTGCTTCAATTTCCTGTGTCCAATGAGTTGTAAATTCGTCAATTGATATAGCCTGGCACGCATATTTCGCTGCACTCTCCAAAGGAGTCGCAGTTCGATTCGACGTGAAACGAAGTTTTGAATTCGGCTTTACTCTATGCTGTTCAACAAACTGTTGAAGAACTCCCTCGTCAATTAGTCGTTTTATTGTCCAATTTGCATTAGTAGTATTATGTTTGGCTTGACAGTAACAACTCTGTCCATTAGAAAAAAGTATTGCCAAGTCATCTGTGAATATTTGTGTTGGCTTTTGGTTTGCATCAATAGATGAAGAGAGAGGCTGGTATCTGAGATGTTTAATCTCCCCTCGGAGAAGCTGAGGAATCTCATATAGAACTATTTTAATTTCATATTTTATACCAGATAATGTGGCAATTCCACCGCGATTACTCATCATAATTACCTTATGTAATTTGCCTAGGCAATTTATCTATCTTCTCGCCATTTATTAAACTATCTCTACGTGGTGCGGAGTGGAATTGTAGGTTAGCATTCAAGATTGGATAATGCAAGGGAAAAATTTTTAGCCCCATTAGATAAGACAATACATCTACCTAACGGGGTTCACCCTGTTAGATAAGCCTCAAGCTGCTATCTAACGGGGTAAAGAATGTCAATCGATGTTTAATTCGGCTTTTAGTTGTGCTTCGGCTTCGGTCCAGTTTTGGTCGTCTTCGCCGGGGCGGCAGCCGTTTTGCTGCCAGATTTGTTTGGCGCGTTCGGCGATAAGCTCGAATGTCAATTCCGGCATCGATTCGTTTTTGTTAATATTCGAATCTTCAGCCTCGATCAGGTTCTGCTCGTCTTCGCCGGGTCCGCATTCTTGTTGTTGATCAATATCCTCCGCCTGCTCGTCGATAAGCTCATCTGTCAATTCCAGTGTCGTTTCGTTCTTGTCAACATCCAGACCTTCGGTCTCGATAAGGCTTTGCTCATACTCTCTGGCTTCGGATTCGCTTTGCTCCCAGATTTCCTTAGCGGGGTCGTCGATAAATTCATCTGTCAATTCCAGTGTCGTTTCGTTCTTGTTAATATTCGAGTCTTCGGCATCAATCAGGTTTAGCTCTTCTTCGCCGGATTCGCAGTCGTTTTGTTGATCAATTTGCTCCGCCTGCTCGCCGATATGTTCATGTGTCAATTCGGGCGTGGTTTCCGCTTCGGATTCGGAATGGTTGGGTTTCGAGCGTTCGGCCGGGCTTACTCGTTTGACTTTGCTTCTGGTTTTTTCGATATCGGGCAGCGGGGTTATCATACTCTTGATATCCGCGAGTACGCCGTGCCAGGCCCTTTGGTCTTCGCCGGGCCCGAAGCCGTGCTGCTGCCAGATTTCCTTTACCCGTTTAGCGATATTATCATACTTCGACGCCGCCGCCTTTTTGTTTCGGTCTTTTTTCGAGCCGTCGGTCTCGCTATCGACGTGTACGATTCTGTGCCGCGGGACCATTATTCCCATACTTCGCAGCAGAGCATCTTCATCTATATCTACTTTCCGTTCCTGGTCGTTGTGATCGTCCGGCATAATGATATTATCCTTAACATCCCGGGCAATTGTATGCCCTTAACAATGCCATCACCCCGTTAGATAAGATAAAGCATCTATCTAACCGGGTAAACCTAACACTATCCTGCTACAAAATCAAGAAGAAAATCCATTTTTAGCGTAGAGCCCCGTTAGATAGAATGTCTTTTTCACTCATCTCACTGGGTAAAGCTGGTTTAGCGGATAGCGTTTAGGCCAACTGCCAAATACAACGACGAGCGACCATTCACAGCATTTAGCGAACAGTCCTTCGACACTTCGGCCTTGCTCAGTGCAGGCTTTGCTCAGGATAGGGTATATCCTTTCGCGGCGGCGTGTGCCGAAGCAACGGCTTTTTTATCGGAACGAAAGACTAATCGATGTCTAATTCGGACCTGAGCTGTGTTTCGGCCTCGATCCAGTTTCGTTCGTCTTCGCCGGGCCTGCAGCCGCGTTTTTGCCAGATTTCCCACGCACGTTCGGCGATACGCTCGTGCGTCAGGAGTTTTTCTGTTTTGGATTGGCCTGGTTTCGAGCCGTAGGAGGGGCTTTTGGATTCGACTGCAACCTTGAAGCTTCCTGCTTTGGTCGGTGCGGTTGCCGTACCGCCTGAGTGAACATTCCTGTTTCCCGGTTGATTGATATTGTACTTAGCCATAATTTTATACCCCAATTAGACTTGACGCTTCCTTTCGATTGATACAACTTTCCAAGAATATATACATCTATCTCACGGCGTAAATCCCGTTAGATAAGACCGTATATCTATCTAACGGTGTAAACTTTTCCCACAAAACTTGAAAAAGAACAATTATCTCACGGGGTAAAGTTACCGCCCTCCGGAAATAAAATCAAGAGAAAAATTCTTTATTCAGGATATAACGTGTATCGAATAGGGTTTAGCGGATAGCGTTAAGGCTAACGGCCAAATACTAACGACCAGCGACTATTCACAGCATTTAGCGGTTGGGTCATAAGCTTCGCAGTACGAGGCTTGTCGTCCATTCGTCAATCATCTTACGTCTATCGGCTTTCGGGGGGTTGGGATAAAAAAAATTGAGTTCTTGACAGGGCCGGTGCGACACCATATATTGGGTAACTTTATCTATGAGGGGGTTGCTCTCATGGGCTTGTGCTGGTTGCATGGGCCGGAACGATCGAATTTTTTTGGGAAATTTTTTGACTGGAGAATTTTATAATGGCAGAAAAAAGGGTGTATTTTTTCGGCGGCGGAAAGGCCGAAGGCAACGCGAAGATGAAGGAACTTTTGGGCGGTAAGGGGGCGAACCTTGCCGAGATGACCAATCTTGGTGTGCCGGTGCCGCCGGGATTTACGATCGCGACGAAGGTGTGCCGGGAATATTATAAGTCAGGCGGGAAATGGCCGAAGGGACTCGCGGCCCAAGTCGATAAAAATCTGGCGAATCTGGAAAAGGCGATGGGTGCCAGGCTCGGCGATCCAAACAAACCTCTGCTCGTCAGCGTCCGAAGCGGAGCAAGCATATCGATGCCCGGAATGATGGACACCATTCTAAATTTGGGATTGAATGACGATGTCATTGAGGGGATTATCAAGAAGACGAAAAATCCGCGGTTTGCATACGACATTTACCGCCGATTCATAGACATGTTCGGTGACGTCGTCATGGGCTGCAGCCACGAACACTTCGAAGAAGTCATCCACGCCGCGAAAGTAAAAGCCAAAGTCAAGCTTGACAACGAACTCAACGCCGACCAACTCAAAGAAGTCGTCGAGAAATACAAAGCCGTTTACAAAAAGCACGTCGGCGAATTATTCCCGCAGGACGGCAAAGTCCAGCTCGAACACGCAATCAATGCCGTCTTCGGCTCGTGGAACTCCGACCGTGCCATCAAGTACCGCCAGCTCAACAAAATCACCGGTCTTCTCGGCACTGCCGTCAACGTCCAAGCGATGGTTTTCGGCAACATGGGCCTCGACTGCGGCACCGGCGTCTGCTTCACACGTAACCCAAGCACGGGCAAAAAAGAATTCTACGGCGAATTCCTCATGAACGCCCAGGGCGAAGACGTCGTCGCCGGCATCCGCACTCCAATCGAGCTGAAAAAATTAAACAAGGTCATGCCCAAAGCATACAAACAGCTCACCGGCCTGATGACACGCTTGGAAAAGCACTACAAGGACATGCAGGACATGGAATTCACCATCCAAAGCAAAAAACTCTACATCCTGCAGACACGAACCGGCAAACGCACCGCCGAAGCCGCGGTAAAAATCGCCGTCGATATGGTCAACGAACGGCTCATTACCAAAAAAGAGGCCGTCATGCGTGTCACTCCGGAACAGCTCGACCGGCTGCTGCATCCGCACTTCGACCCGAAAGCAAAACGCAACGTCGTAGCCAAGGGACTTCCCGCATCACCCGGCGCCGCCGTCGGCCAGATAGTCTTCACCGCCGACGCCGCGGAAGCGTGGAATAAAAAGGGTAAAAAAGTCGTCCTGGTACGCATCGAGACCAGCCCGGAAGATATCGGCGGTATGGATGCGGCCGAAGGCATTTTAACCGAACGAGGTGGAATGACCTCACACGCAGCGGTTGTCGCCCGCGGCATGGGAAAATGCTGCGTCGCCGGCGTCAGCGCACTTAGCATCAACTACGCAACTAAAAAACTCACTATCGACAAGAAGACTTTCAAAGAAGGAGACTGGCTGAGTCTGGACGGCTCGACCGGCGAAGTCATGACCGGACAGCTTGCCACAGTCGAACCCACCCTAAGCGGTGACTTCGGCAAATTCCTGAATATTTGCGATCAGATCCGCCGGCTTGGCGTTCGCACAAACGCAGATACGCCGGAAGACTCCAAGCGGGCAAGAAACTTCGGCGCCGAAGGCATCGGTCTTACCCGGACCGAGCACATGTTCTTCGAAGGCGAAAGGATCTGGCCGGTGCGCCAGATGATTCTCGCCGCCGACGATTATGCTGCGATGCTTCTGAAAATTGATGCAGCACAAACTGCCAAAGAGAAAAAGGCAATCGAGAAAGAATACGCATTAGCTAAAAAGGAATTCGAAGGGGCGTTGAAGCAACTACTGCCCTACCAGCGAGGAGACTTCGAAGGCATCTTCACCGCGATGGCAGGTCTGCCGGTGACAATTCGATTGCTTGACCCACCGCTGCATGAGTTCCTGCCGCAGGACGCGAAGAGCCAGGCGGAGATGGCAAGACGGCTGAAAGTAAAACCGGCGGTCGTCAAGGCGAAGGTCGAGCAGCTCCACGAGTTCAATCCCATGTTAGGGCACCGCGGCTGCCGACTTACGATTACCTACCCCGCCATCGCACGAATGCAGGCAAGAGCGATTATCGAAGCGGCCCTGAACGTTAAGAAAAAAGGCAAAAAAGTACTGCCGGAAATCATGGTCCCGTTGGTCGGTAAAGTCGATGAGCTGAAATTAGTCAAAGACGAAATCGTTGCCGAAGTCAAGCAGGTCTTCAAAGAAAGAAAAGACCGTATCGCGTATATGATAGGTACAATGATCGAAGTCCCGCGTGCGGCACTTACCGCCGACGAGGTCGCCAAAGAGGCGGAATTCTTCAGCTTCGGGACAAACGACCTGACGCAGATGACGATGGGCTTCTCGCGCGACGACGCCGGTAAGTTCTTAGGCGAATACGTTCGCAAGGGCATCTACGCAGCCGACCCGTTCCAGCAGCTCGACCAGACGGGCGTGGGAAAACTCGTCGAGATGGGAACAAAGCTCGGCAGAAAGACCCGCAAGAATCTTAAGGTCGGTATCTGCGGCGAGCACGGGGGCGAACCCAGCAGCATCGACTTCTGTCACCGTGTCGGTATGAACTACGTTTCCTGCTCACCGTTCAGAGTCCCGATCGCAAGATTAGCCGCCGCCCAGGCAGCAGCAAAGTAGTTTCGTATTGCGTATGTAGTATATCGCATCTCATTAATATTTAACCCCCCGGTTTTACCGGGGGGTTTTTTATTCAATTATCTTGTCATTCCCGCGCAAGCTGGAATCCATTTAACATAAAACAAGCTGAGGGATTTTCTTTTATCTAATTTTTGCATAGAATAATAAAATAGAAAATTTAATGTTCCCGATCTTCTATTCGGAAAGGACCTATTATGAAAAAGAACTCTGTTCATAAAATTATCAATCCGATTCTGTTTGTTTTGATTGTCAATCAGGCGGTAACTGCATTGGTGCATATGAAGTTCTCGCCGGATACATTCGAAACACTTCACGAAGGCGGGGGAATGATTTTAGTCGGCCTTGTCGTCGTCCACTTGATATTGAACTTCAACTGGATAAAGGCAAGTTACTTCCATAAATAACACACGATTCATTTTCGAAACGCAACGAAACTAATCCGGCAGTAAACTACCGGGCGAGTTCTTTCCTAAAACGTTCGCACGAAAGAAATCAAGTTGCGAATCAATACGATGCCATATAAAATCAGCGCAAGTGCGATCGGCACTGTGAGGACCCAGACAATAATTATTGCTATGGTTCGAGCGACTTGTTTGAGCTGAAAAATCTCCTTTACATCCTGCGGGAATCTGTGAATGACCTCATAGCACCACCAGCAGCCAAATATATACAAACTCACTATAGCCAAAGCTTGAAACCACATAATCAGAGCACCTCATTATTCCCATTCAATCCCTATGCACCTACGCCTTCATAAAACTATACGCTCAGATATGATTTTTCTTCATTTTTTTGTGTCATCCACATAATATACCACATATTAAGAAATACGAAAAATTCTTGCTTTTTCCCTCCTTTTGTGCTAATTTACTCTTCGAGATAAAAAGGAAAAAGAGCAATGGACCGTTCTGATGTGAAAGAACTATATTATATCACTCTGATATCCAACATACCGTCCATTATGAGGCATGGAATATTATCTCATAATCTTTCTCAAAAATATCCGCATGATGATTCTATTGCAATGCTTGAAATTCAAAACAAACGTAAAAACAAAAGAATACCCGGCACAAATAATAAGCTTCATGATTATGCAAATCTTTATTTTGATGCACATAATCCAATGCTATGTAAAAGACAGAGTTTAAATGATAATATATGCGTTTTACGAGTTGAACATTTAGTGCTGGATTTACCCAACGTTATCGTTGCTGACCGGAACGCTGCCAGCGATTATGTTCGATTTTACCCTACAATAGAGGGCTTAGCGAATTTAGATAAAGATAAAATATATGCTCGATATTGGACAAATGCGCGTGATCAATATGAGGCATGGGATCTTAAAGCTATAAAATGTGCAGAAGTCCTTGTTCCGAATAAGGTTGAGCCCAGATTTATTTTGGATAGTTACGTAGCAAATCAAACAGCATTAGAAAATTTTAATCAACTGAATATTACATTGAGTGTCTGTGTTAAAAATGTTATATTCTTCTAAAGATTCATATGAAAATATTAGTGGGCAATATACTAAATTCTAAGGCACAAACCCTTGTAAACACCGTGAATTGTGTTGGAATAATGGGTAAGGGGATAGCTCTGGAGTTCAAGAATCGATTCCCGGAAATGTTCAATGACTATGTCCAGCGATGCGAACAGCATGAAGTACATATCGGCCAACCCTACATCTACAAGAGTCTATTCGGCCAACAAGTATTAAATTTCCCAACAAAAGAACACTGGAAGTCCGTTTCAAAAGTAAGCGATATCGAGAAAGGTTTGGATTACCTTTTGGGGC
>CAYVXS010000136.1:0-7549 GCA_964454885.1 uncultured Pirellulales bacterium | reverse complement strand
TAATTCTGAAGGAAGTGCCTGTTTGGATTATTAAACTGATTGGCATTGCAAAGCAGTATAATGCCGGGCTTTAAGAGCTGCGGTGACAGCTCATTCGATACCGTTTGACAATCGACCGGACCGGCGGACGGTAACGTCAATGCGCAGGTTCAAGTTATAAATCAGAGCTGATTACATTCACAGATAAAAAATGAAGCTGATTTTTTATATGTATGGGGATCTTTATTGTTTGGCAAGCTTAAAACACCCGCACCAATCCGTTGTTTTTACTTTTGGCCAGTCTGTTTTACCTGAAGCACTAATAATATTTGGCGGTTCAGCTCTGCACTGGCCAAGAGTCTTTGTTTCTGTAATAAAGTATCGACATATTCTGCAAGCCGGTGCGGGCTTTTTCTTTTTCTTCTTATCTTGTTTAGTCATAAAACTGTCCTTAATATTTTAGATGGTAATAATTCTATATTAGAGTATGTTCCGGGAATTTCATTTTTAAAGATTCTAATGTATTGACCAAAACAGAAGAAATAGCAAAATTCCGAAACCATTTCTTGTCTGACGGTATTACAAACCATGGAGCATTTACAGTACTGCATTTATTCAGAACTGCTTCATAAGCATTCATATAATCATCCCAGAAATCTCTTTCCTCGAAATCCGTTGGATTCGCCTTCCATTTTTTCGTAGGATCGCTTAACCTTGCCTCCAAACGTTTAAGTTGCTCCTTTTTGCTAATATGTAAAAAAAACTTAAGAATGATTGTATTATTGTCTGTTAGTAATTTCTCGAATGAGTTTATGTGTTTGAATCGTTTCGACCATACTGTTTTCGGAACCAACTCGTGTACACGAACTATCAAAACATCTTCATAGTGTGAACGATTGAAAATACGAATTTCCCCTGTTCGGGGAGTATATTGATGAACTCTCCATAGAAAATCATAACTGAGATCCTCTTCTGTAGGCTTTTTAAACGACATAACCTTTACACCCTGTGGATTAAGAGGTCCAAAAACATTTCTGACAGTGCCATCTTTACCCCCTGCATCCATGGCTTGTAATATTATCAGCACGGATCTTTTATTCTCTGCGTATAACAAATACTGTAAGGTTTTGAATCGGTCGAGATTTTCCTGTAAAAGCGATAAGGCTTTTTTCTTGCCGTAACCTGTTGTAAAGCCCGGATCATAATCTTTAAGGTGTATTTTGCCGCCCGGCTTAACTAAAAAATTGTCTCTTAAATTTTTCACAATGCATACCTTTTTAATTTCAGTAATCTTTATGTTTGTTTAAATATTGATTTATAGTTTCTTGGGTTTGCATAAGCATGATGACTTTTTAGCAGCCCGACCGCATCTTTTGCACCAATACTTTGGATCACGGATCAGCTTTTTATAATTCTTCTCATCATCATTATGCGAGTCCTTTTTGACTAAATCACACAGATTGTCACTCATGATTCACCATAAAATATTAATAATTATTCTTCAGGTTTTTTTAGTGGAACAAATTTCATTTTGACACATTTATTCGATTCCGCAGCCGTGACAGCTTCATTAAAAAATATTTCCTGCGCTCTTATTTTCTTATTTTTACCTGACTTGCGTTTGTAAGTTCCATCGGAGGTCATTTCATAAGCTTTTGTATTATCCGTGAAGTATGTTTTAAGAATATTATACAGCCTCTTGCGGAGTTTTACTGAATTGACAGGGAACATTATTTCCAGGCGTTTATCAAGGTTTCGTCCCATCATATCTGCGCTGCCCAAATATATTTCATTATGTCCACCGTTGGAAAAATAAAATATTCTGGCGTGTTCGAGAAACCGATCCACAATTGAGATGACTTCTATATTATCTGATATTTTTTTCAAACCCGGTCTTAGACAGCATATACCTCTGACATTAAGAAGAATTTTAACTCCTGACCGGTTTGCCTTATACAACGCCTGGCATATCTTTTTATCCTCAAGAGAATTCATTTTAGCCATTATAAGTCCGGGTTTATCAGGTGTTGAAGAACTTATTTCTCTATCAATAAGTTCTTCAAATTTTTTTCTCAAATCTGTTGGTGCAATGGTCAGCTTGGACCAACCGACCATTTCAGAAAAACCGGTAAGAAGATTAAAAAAAGCAGCAACATCAGATGTCAAATCGCCTTCAGAAGTCATTAAACCGATATCTGAATATAACCTGGCGGTTTTGTCGTTATAATTTCCGGTGGCTAAATGAGCATAACGCCTGATACGGTCATCTTCACGACGCACTATCAACATAGCCTTAGCGTGTGTTTTCAATCCGGTCACACCATATATTACATGACAGCCCGCATCTTCGAGTTTTCTTGCCCAGTTGACATTACGAGCTTCGTCAAAACGGGCCTTCAGTTCTACCAAAACAGTAACTTCCTTACCGTTTTCAGCAGCGTTTTCCAAAGCCCGAATAATTGGCGAATCGGAGCTGGTTCGATATAAAGTCTGTTTTATCGCCAGGACGTTGGGATCATCGGAAGCTGTTTGAAGTAAATTAACAACCGGTTCGAAGCTTTCGTAGGGATGAACCAAAAGTACATCTCGCTCCTGAAGTGTATGCCATATATCCTGCGAATCCAAAAGATCAACAGGTTCCTGCGGGGGCCAGTCAGGTATCTTAAGTTTATCAAAGCCGGGAATATTTGCTATCTGCATTAAAGCGGATCCGTCTAAAATACCGTCGATCTCGAATATATAATCAGGTCCCAGTTTCAACCATTCTATAAGCCAGTTTTTGATGGACGTATCAGGTTTAGCAGATATAGCCAGGCGAACCGCACTTCTTCGTTTTCTTTCGAGTACAGCCTGTTCTATCATACTCAGCAGATCTGACGCCTCATCCTCCTGAACTGTAACATCCGCATCTCTGATTATTCTAAAATATGCGGTAGATAATATTTTTTCCTGATTGAAAAGGAGCCCTGCATTATCTGCAATAACATCCTCAATCAGAACATAGCTTTGAAACTGTTCGGAGGGTATCTGAACAAAACGATTTAGTATTGCAGGTACAGGAATTAAAATAATTCGTCCGTCATTTTTTTCGTCCTTATTTGATTGAACTAAAACAGCAACCGTTAGCCGTCTGCCGTGCAGAAGTGGAGACGGCTGTAATTCCTGCATTGCCAGCGGAGTCAGCACGGGTAAAATCTCGTTTATGAAATAATTCTCAATGAATTTTCTCTGCTCAATCGTCCATTCTTTTCGTTGAATTATAAAAAGACCATGCATTTTTAGTTTTTCAATAATGTCTTTCACTGCGCTGGTGTGTGTGTCCATTATCTTATGGACTCTTTGGCAAATTATTTTCAGTTGTTGAGACGGGGTTAAACCGCTTTTATCCTTTCTGCGAATACCGGCATCCCTTTGTTGAATCAAACCGGCCACTCGAACCATAAAAAATTCATCAAGATTAGAGCTTACTATTGATAAAAACTTAAGTCTTTCAAGTAACGGCAGACTCTCATCAAGACCTTCCTCTAAGACCCTATTGTTAAACTCCAGCCAGCTTAGCTCACGATTCACGAATAATTTTGACGAATTATATTCCTTGTTCTTAACCATAAATACCGTATTTAGTTTAATTTAGCATTTAGACCATAGATATCTTCGAACATATTCCTTTCCGTGTTAAAGGTTTTTCTTTTAAGAGCTAAATCCCTTACGCCCGGAATAGAAATTATTAAACTATTTTCATCCAGTTTACATTGTATAGTTTCAGGATTTGTGTTATGGCCGGCATCTAATGCTTCTGCCATTCTCAGAAGAGCGGCTAATTTATTAACTACAATCCTGTTTTCACGAGACAAAGACATATACTCAACATGAGAAGTTTTCGGCTGAGCACGTCGATGATACCGTGCAATATTTGCCACAATTTCCACCTCTCTCTGGGACAGGCCGAAAATTTCGGAGTTCATAATTAAATAATGTGAATGCTTGTGAAAACCTCGCGGTGAAATAAAAGTTCCTACCTCATGAAGCAATGCAGCGACCTCTAATAGTATCTTATGCCTGAAAGTTAAACCATGTTCTCGTTGAAGAGTATCAAAAAATTTGATCGCGATTTCTCTGACCCTGTTGGAATGTTTGATATCAACTTTATATTTTTCCGCGATGGCAATCGCAGAATGGATCACACTGTGCGCAAAAGTTTTGTCTTCCTGGCCGGTTATTCTCCTCGCTAAATCCTCCAGCAATTCCTCCCTCATCGATGAAAAAGAAATAATTAACTCATTAGCTTTTGTATAATTCAACAGTTCCTGATATACTAAAAGCGCCACGTTCAATGTTTCTGCATCTGTGAATTCTATATTATACAAATGAGAAAGTTCCTCGGGAGTTTTAGTTTTAACTTTATCAACCAGTTTGTTGAATTTCATTTTTGGGATTCTACTAAGTTGGGACCCTTTTACAGGTTTCCCTGCCTCTTTGGCGGCAAATCTCGCATCAGCGCCTAAAGCGAAGAAAATATCTATTTTATCGAGAGGCATAAAGCTTTCAATTGAAGGCAGAAATCTAAGCAGTTCATTTCTAATAAGCCTGGAATCCAGAACATTACCTCTCGACAGAGCTTCTCTGAGACGAATAGAGCCAAAATACAGACTATTAGAAACAATAATTTCACCTTTTTGCAATACGGTTAAAGTTGTATGCCCGCCTCCCACTTCCGTAATAAGGGAATTTTTACTTATTTTATCCGAAAAATCTCCGAGAGTGTTTTGTACAGCGGAAACTGTAAGCCTGCTTTCTTCGGAAACATCAATAATTTCAATTCCAAGCCCTGTGGCCATTAAAACTCTATCGATAAGAATATCCGCATTTCCAGCTTCACGCACGGCACTCGTAGCTACAATCCGAGTATGCTCAACATCGTAAAGTTTTAGAATCCGTTGATAATCTCTTAGAATAGAAATAACTGTTCGAATTGCGACTCTACTCAATTTACCCTGCGTAAATGTGTCCTGTCCCAAACGTACGGCCTTGCGGAATCTTTCCAATACCTCCACTTTGCCATCAGGGAGCAGTTGTCCTAACACCATACGAATAGAATTTGAACCTATATCGATAGCAGCGAGCGTTGTACTCATAAAAATAAATTCTTTACGGATAGCTAATAAAAACGAAATCCAACCATCATTAAAAAGTATTTTAGGAATTTCTAATAAAGAATTATTAACATTTTATTAACAAAATCCGTGATTTCCAGGATTATTTAGGAGTTGTGAACACAACTTCTTTTCCGATAAGATGTTGCATCAAATCAGATTTCTGGTCAGCAGCCTGTATTTCAGATACAACCGAAGTATCTGCATCAAGCATAATCCATATCTCACGGTCGGTTACTTTACATTTTATATCTTTAATGTAACTCATGTGGCTTCTATCAAGACCATCAGCTATTCTTAATATTCCTGCAAGCGCCGAAACCATAGATTGATCATCGGATGATAAGTTACAGAAGTATTTATGAGTTGATTTCGGCAAGGCTTTCCTGTGATATCTCGCAATAAGGCCTATGATTGTTCTCTGATGTAAATCAAACGGAAGATTTACTGATTGTATTATCATATTGCAGGAAGCTTTATGATGGCCCTTCGGCCCTTTTAGCCAGCCAATATCGTGAAGGATCGCACTACAATGCAGGTAAAATCTTTCCTGTTCTGAAAATTTATGGATTGCCCGTAGTTCGTCGAAAAGTCGCAGGGCAAGTTTTGTGACATGCTGTGTATGTTCCTCCTCGTAATCGACACTCTCTGCAAATGCGGTCACCGAATCTATTTGTTCGGCGTGTTGTTTTTGTGAAAGGTCACTCGAGCCGCTTCCAAGCTGGGTAAGACTCTTACCCTCTCGAAGCATTCTAATGAAATCCTCCGGTAATCCTTCTTTACATATGGCACGGATGGTTTTTTCAACATCGTATTCGGTTTCATAATTTTCAAAATCAAAAGATTTATCTCCGAACCTTAAAATGATATATGTAGCCCTGCCATTCGTCATCTCAGGTCTGCCAACACTGCCCGGATTTAAAAACAGGGTATTTCCGAGTTTCGTTGAAAATACCAGATGTGAATGTCCGCTTATAATAATATCCACTTTTGCCAATTCAGCCAGTTCCTTAAGCCTTTGATGCGTAGTTGCAGCGCAAATATATTCTTCATTGGAGGCCGGACTTCCGTGTGTCATAAGAATTTTTAATCCATTGGTCTCAAAATATAACTGTTCAGGTAAGGAAGCCAGGTATTTAAGGTTTTCTTTACTTAATCTTTCATAGGTCCATTGAAAGGAGGTATATTTTTCCGGCGCCTTTTTGAGTTTCCACTTGTCCTTATTTTCTTTGAAGGACAAGACTTTTAAATCGTAATTACCTGCAATACTAACAGCTTTACGTCTGCGTAATAAATTTATAATCTCGTTCGGAAAAGGGTAATATCCGACAAAATCACCTGTGTTCCAAATCTGCTGAATTTCATGTTTGCCTGCATCATTAAGAACTGCTGTTAATGCCGACAGATTCGCGTGAACATCCCCCAGTAGTAGTATGTTCCTGGACATTTGTAGTTGGCTGCCTTGTCTTGATTTCTTTAATTTTAATATTATTGGTTTTATCTGAGTTTATTTGAGATTCCTTAAGCTTCTTAATCAGATTGTGCCAGAATTTCTGATTTAGCAGTTGTTGCCAAAAACTAACGAGTTCTTTAAAAAGGATTTCTCGTTGCTCTTTCTGTTCCTGTATTAGATACTCAAGCCCCGGAAGAAGAAGATAATAAGGTTTATCACTTCCAAAATACACCCTGGTTAACTGATGTTCTGTTTTCATAAATTCACTAATGAGATTTATCCAAATATCACAGTCATGAATATCACCAAGAGTAGTCTGTAGTTTCTTGACGGTTTTTATTTCATTATCAAGGCGGCCCTCATAGGGTTCCTGGCAAATTTCCATCGTATATCTTAATTTTTTAGCTTCTATTCTCATTTTATGATGTTGTTCTTTATCAGAAGGGTTCTTCAGACAATTTCGATATGATAGGAATCTCTGGAGCCTCCAGTTAATATGCTGGGCAGTTTGCTGAAAAACACATTGACTTTTAACAGAAATATCTTTATTTCTGAAATAGAATAAAATTCTTTCTATAGAAGCGTGAATATCCGCAAGCACGATTCCGGATTCTAATGCATCTATTGTCTTAATAACATCTCTTTGAACTTTCTGGCGATGCTGAATAGTTCGCAATAGAAGTCTATTTATCCCCGGACAAAGTGCTTTTTGTTGTTCATTAAGTTTGGAAAGTGCTTCTTTCAGGAATTCTATTTGTACATCGGCGTCACGAGCCGGGCCGAAACCTTTAGTTAAATTTTTTATTTCCTTTCGCCACTTTTTAATTTTTTTATCAGGAAAACAATTATCAAATATACCCAGGGCTGCTCTAATCCTTCTTGAAGCCACTCTTGAATGATGTACATTTTCAGTTTTTTTTGCCTCTCGTGCGCCTTGTAATTCCTTGCATAGTGTAGTTAGCTG
>CAYVXS010000135.1:0-7559 GCA_964454885.1 uncultured Pirellulales bacterium | reverse complement strand
CCCGTTTACCTGCATATTTAGCTAAGACGTTAAAAGCCTTGTTGCAGATAGAACATTTAAACCGTATTTTTTCCGAAGGAGACATTTTCCTCAACTTCGTCTGGAATTACATTTACACAGGGATTTTCCATTTACACACCCCCGAAAACCATAATTACATCCCTTTGAGTCCAATGATTTTACACGCATCTGCCTGTATCGTCAAGATTTTCCTTCTCTGAGGCAGTTTCCTCACATTTTTTAGCGACAGATCGCATCCACTGAGCAAACGCCGTGAAGCAAACTTCGAATAATAATGAAATTTGTTGATATCTTTCATGGAAGATTACCGCATCGACCTAACAGCTATTCCTCGCAAAGACATGTTTAAGAGATTCCTTGGTTCCTCCTTGCTCCATTCGGAATGACATGGTTTTCCTTTTCGACATACGCTATTCTCACTACGAGTACCGAGTCATGGACATTTTTGGAAAAAGATGCGGAATCTCCTTTTCATTTTTGGGGTATTCCATAAGATAACTAATGAACTAAGGATGGTTCGTTAAAACAATTCAAAAGGAAAAACGCAAAACGAAAAACCATAACTTAAAGATTAAAATGGGGGAAAACAACAACAATAACAACCTAACTCTTTATATATCAACAGCATAAGTAAACATCCGTGGATAGTTAGCTCTACGAAGCTATACGTACGAAGTTATAAGCAAATTTGAAAAACACCCGGCTTCGCTCCCAGCTTCGCCGAGGTAAAAAGCCAATTTAACGGCAGAATTCAGAACACGGAGACAGAAGCCAGAAGAAAAAAAATTGAAAACAAAGCCAATTTGGATTGGGCTCAAATTGGCGTAAGCTCTTTGATAACAAGATAATATGAGAATATACTGTCATTTTGCCGGCGAAAAAACAAAGCCAATCCATAACGACAGAAGCCAGAAATCAGAACACAGAAAATAGAATGAAAAGTCGGTTAATCAGTCATTATTTGACTTTTATATTTGAACCGGAGAAATGGTAAACCGTATGGAATTCTTTTTAGAAACTTTTGTTTTTTATGTAATTGCCTGATTTGGTATAATTTACAGGCGGATAAAAATGGAGTTATATACATTCAATTTCAGAAAGGAGTGTTGATATGTTGCTTCCGGGATTCGTCAAAAAAATTATCGTAGCATTTCGCGGCGGCCTCGCCCCCTCGCTTATTTTTCTCTCAATCTTGCTGGGATTCTGGTTCGGCATGATTCCGGGCTTTACCGGTTTCCATGTCGTGCTGATAATTTTAATGCTAATGATAAATATTCCCATTGGAATGCTGATTTTCTGGGGTGCACTTGGTCGAGCTCTTTGTTATGCGGCGGCTCCGGTCTTATACCACGTGGGAATGTGGATGCAGGCGCATACGCCATTCGTATTTAAGTTCCTCGAATCCCTGCCGATAATCGGATTGACTGATTTCAGCATATACTCGGTCTCGGGCGGATTCATTCTGGGCCCGATTGTCGGAGTCATTGTCGGATTACTTATGGTACGCTCTATCATAAGCTTTCGAAAAATGATGTTGAAACTGGAAGAAAATTCGGAAGCATTCAGAAAATGGTATTCAAAAACATGGGTACGCCTGCTTGACAGAATCCTCATAGGCAAACGTACCAAGGATGCCAAGTCGCTTTTTACCAAAAAGACAAAATATATCCGCAAGGTCGGTGTTGTACTGGCCGTTCTTGTCCTTGTAGGAGCACTCATCGTCGGAGCATTTCTTAAGGACAAGAAAGCTAAGGAATATGTAGTCGGTGCATTGACGCGAGCAAACGGCGCAGAAGTCGATCTCGAAAATATGAACATCTCTCTGCTTAATGGTTCCGTTGAGGCATCCGGGATACAGGTCACCGACCCGGAGAACCCCGCCAATAATCAGGTCGCCATCGCACAATTAGCCGCCGATGCAAGCATCTACGACTTGTTACTGGGTAAAGTTGTAATGGAGAAGGTGGAAATTTCCAACGTTCGTTTCGACCAGCAGCGTTCCTCCCCGGGCAAAGTCATCGAACGCCCGGTCAAAGAAGAACCTGCTTTCGAGCCGAACCAATACAAGTTCGATCCCGCCGATATTGCAAAACTCGATAAATATTTCAAGGATGCCAAAGCCCTCAAGGAAAAGCTCCAGAAACTGCGTCAGTATCTTCCGAGCGGCGAAGGCGAAGAAGCAGTGAAAGAACCGGAAAAGGTTCCGCAAAAATATCTCGAATATTTGACCGCCCACGCAATGGCACCGGTTTCGGCCCGTATCATGGCAAAAATGGCCGTACTGGATAAAGTCCAGATACCATCGGCGATCTTCGGCAACAGTAAAATCCAGCTTGCAAACCTGAGCGATTCCCCGAGCGCTGCCGGCCTGCCTGTAACATTCGAGATGAGCTCACTCGAAACACCGGCAAAGATAAATGCCACCATCGATTACAGTATGGATACTCCAAAGCTTACCGGCTCTTTCGAAGCCCTTGACCTCTCGAAAATACAATCGAGCCTCAGCAATAACGCCGGGCTGGTCTTCAAATCGGGTATCGCTTCAGGGCAGTTCAGCGGGACGGCTACTAAAGAAGGTCTCGATCTGAAGCTGGACCTCGATATTCAAAAACTCCAGGCCGAAGGCCAGGGGCAAGGAGTTTTAGGGTTGGGCTCCGAAGCAACTTCAGAAGCATTGAAAGCACTTCAAAACCTTAAAACAACAATTCAGATAGTCGGACCTGTCACCGAGCCACGATTGGTCTTTGACGTAAAGGGCTTGACCGAAGAATTTAAGCAGGCGCTGGTCAAAGCAGGCAAGGAAAAATTGGCTAACGAGATCGACAAACAGCTCGGAGAACAAATCGACAAGCAATTAGGCGATAAAGCTCCGGATGAGTTGAAAGACGCCCTGAAAAAACCCGATGAAATTCTTAAGAAAGGACTCGGTGGTTTATTAGGTGGAGATAAAAAAGAAGATAAATGATATCCGGTTTCATTCGATGAAAATACAACTTCGATAAGGAGGCAGGTTCATGCTCACGAGACGTGAATTGCTCAAGCTCTCAGCGGGTGCCGGGATAAGTACCATTATACCGGCAAATATATTAGCAATCGAAAAAAATCAGCAAGTGATCCCCGATTACGAAAAATCCATGTTCGATTTGCCGGCTAAGATCAAAGAACCTGTAATTATCGAAAAGATCGAGCTGTTAAAAAGAGACGGTACTTATTTTGTCCGGACCCGGTCAACCGGCGGAGCAGTCGGCCTGATCCAGACAAAACAAATCGAGCTCTTCGTTCCTATCTTCGAAAAACTCGTTGCTCCGCACTTCATAGGCAAGGATGCCCGTCAGATTGAAACGCTCATAGACGAAGTCTATGTTGCCAATTACAAGAATGCCGGCCTGCCGTTCTGGTGTCCGGTCGCATACGTCGAACAAAGCACACTCGATTTACTTGGCAAAGTCACGAATAAATCCGTGGGCGAGCTTCTCGGAGGTGTTCTTCGTAAGGAAGTCCCTGTATATCTATCAGGCTCTGGCCGGGACACGACGGCCGAAGAGGAAGTCGATGTTTATATGCGGGGAGTTGAAGCGACCGGCTGCAAGACCGTCAAGTTCAAGATAGGCGGGCGGATGAGTCGCAACCTCGATGCTTATCCCGGCCGAACGGAGACACTCATAAAACTGGCACGTCAACGTCTCGGCGATGATATCGTTTTATATGCCGATGCCAACGGTTCGTATAACGCACAAAAAGGTGTCGAAGTCGGGAAAATGCTGGAATCCCTGAACTTCACTCTTTTCGAAGAGCCGTGTCCCTGGGAGGAGCTTTCCGAGACACAGGCTGTGACGAAAGCATTGAATATTCCGGTCGCCTGCGGCGAGCAGGACTCCAGTCTCTGGCGGTTTCAATGGATGATGAAAAACGGCGTGATGGACATCGTTCAGCCTGACATTAATTATAACGGCGGTCTAATTCGGACGGAACGTGTGGCAAAAATGGCTGCAGAGGCCGGAATGAAAATCGTACCGCACAACACTCAAACCGGTGCCGCATCGGTGAATATCCTGCAGTTCGCATCCTGCACGCCAAACACGGGACCGTTCATGGAGCACTCGTGGAGGCGCCCGCAACAATCCCAAAGCTGGTTTTCACCGAACTTTATTATCAAAAATGGCCGGCTTATCGTCCCGGACGGTCCCGGTTTCGGAGTGGAATTCGATCCGGATTATATGTACCGAGCGGAAATCGTCTCAGTAATCACCTGAAAAATTGATGTCACCTTGTATGAGAATACGACTAAATATGTATAAATAATCCTATTGGAGTTAGTGTAACTGTAACTTCGAAGGACGATATTTTATTCCGAGCTCATGAAACAAAAAAGCATGGTAATCCACACTTTCCTCGATCTGTTCGCTAAGCGGGGTTGCCAGACCGTGGCCGGTAGTCGAGCTTGTTCTCAACAATATGGGTCTGCCGGAAGAAGTTGCCGCCTGAAGGCGGGCGGTCATTTTCCGGGAATGCATCGGATCGACTCGCGGGTCGTTCGCCCCCGTCAGAAACAATACGGCGGGATAGGCGGTGCCGTCATGGACATTATGGTAAGGCGAATATGCGTAGAGCGCGCGAAACTGCTCGGGGTTTTTTACAGTACCGAATTCAGGAATGTTGAACTCGCCGTTAGGCGCCAGCTCGACCCGCAGCATGTCATAGATACCGACGAACGAAACCACGGCCCTGCATAATTGCGGATGTTGTGTAATCATCGCGCCCATAAGCAGCCCGCCGTTGCTGCCGCCGATGATTGCCAGTTTGTCAGGAGATGTATAGCCGGAGTCGATCATGTACTGCATGACGGCGGCGAAATCATCGAAAACGTTCTGCTTTTCGGTTAACATTCCTTGTCTATGCCACTGCTCGCCGAATTCACCGCCGCCGCGGAGATTCGCTACCGCATAGATGCCACCCTGGTCAATCCAGATGCGATGTATAGCGTTATAACGGGGCACTATATTTACTCCATAACCACCGTAACCGTTAAGCAAAACCGGATTGGAGCCGTCCAGCTTTATTCCTTTGCGGCGGATTATATTAACGGGCACTTTTGTCCCGTCTTTAGAAGTTGCGTATTCGCGGACGACCTCACAATCGGAAAAATCTACGGGCGACTGAGTGACAAGGGCTGTTTTGTCAGTTGTCTTTTCGTCCTGATTAAATAAATACCATGCAGGCGGATTAAGATAAGATGAATTCTGAAAAACAATATTATCCTGCACGGCAACAATCTGCCCAATACTGGAGACTGGAAGAATTTCCGGTCCTGATTGTCGCTGTCCCTGATAATCAAAAACCCGAATCTCTGAAGGACCGCCGAGCTGATATGTGACATATATGCGAGACGGAGCAGCCACTATTGGCGCATTGTCATAGAAATCTGAAACGATGGTATCTTTGCCCTCGGCAACAATGACTTTAGCCTCATCGAGAGAAATATTCGCCATGGGCAATTTCATTAATTTTCCCCGAGGTGCATTCTTGCGGGATATTAAGATTAATTTGTCATCGGCACCGAATGTCGCCTGTACTATCTGTTCATCGTAGTCGATTATCCGCTTCCAATCTCCCGCCAGCTCGCGGAGAAAAAATGCGAAGCGCCCGCTGTCACCATACTGGACCGTCGCCAATATTCTGCCGGAATTCATGTCCGATTCGAGAATGATTTCCGCTATGCGGGGAAAATCCTTACCAATCTCGTAACTATCCTTCTCGGGAGATGTCCCCATTTTGTGGAACCAAACCTGTTGATAGAAATCCATATCTTCAGGTGGCCTTTCATCCTTCCGCGGATATCTGGTGTAAAAAAAACCGGAACCGTCCGGCGTCCACGCAATGTCGCCTCCCGCCGTACCGCCGTTGACGCAAAGAATGGTTTCTTCAATTTCCTTACCGGTCATCGCTTCGTAGATATGCACATCCCCACTCTCCGAACCTCCGGACGAAAGTGAAACAGCTACAAGATTACCGTCCGGAGACGGCACGTACCAGTCAATGGAAGTTTGGCCGCTTGGGTCTATCCTTGCCGGATTAACAATGACCCTCTCGGATTCCGGTTCCTGTATCGATGGCATAACCACGAGAAACGGCTGTTCAATCGGAGGCTGTCGTTTTACAGCAAAAAAACTCCCGTTGCGCCAGCAAAGCGAAGAATAGCTGATGGATTCTGCGGTTAATATTTGAGTAATACGCTTACGAAGTTCTTTAACATCAGGTAGATGGTTCAGCACACTTCGAGCATAAGCATTCTGTTTTTCGCTCCAGGATTGCACACGGCTATCATCCCAGTTTTCGAGCCATTGATACGGATCGACAACTTTCACACCATGGTATTCGTTTGTGACCGGTATCTTTGGGGTTTGAGGCGGCCCGGATATAGTGCAACCACTCAGGATAACCAGAATAATAGAAATGAATTTTAAATAACGCATCGCTGATTCCTTTCATTCAGTTTCAGCCTGTTGTCGTATTTATAATATCTAATTCTATATACCTTCTTTTCAAAGAGCAAAAATAAAATAAAGAGGGCTTATACCGAACGGGTCGATATAAGCCCCTTAATAATCTTAAACAAAACTATTCTTTAGTTTATGTAACGAAAATAATCATTACATGACCCTAACGAATTTACTGACCCGCAAGGAAAAGAACTTCATCCTCGGATAAGGCAATATTGTAAAGCCAGACCTCATCAACAATGCCGTTAAAGAATTCCCCGGTCTGCCACGAAGCACCGATGATCAAAGAACCTGCGGCATCGGCGGCCTGTGCTGTAGTCGAGGAGTCCAGCACTCCGTTAATATACAACTGCTTGGTACCGGCCGCTCCATTCTGAACGACAGCAGCATGATACCAACCCGGCCCGGGGATAGCACTACCCCATGTCGGCCACGGACCGTAATACCATGTGGCCACGCCGCCATTACTGCCGATACAGATACCATAGTAATTGGCACTACCACCCGATTCGCGACCCTTGAATGCAATACCACGCCAGGCGTCGCTTATATCCGGTACGTAAGCCCATGCGCCGATTGTATAGCTGTCAGAAGCGGCAAAGGTTATTGCGTCATTGTCCGGCACTTCCACAAAGTCATCAATGCCGTCGAATTGAAGTGCCATACCATAACCGGTCATAGACTGGACATAGGTCGGATTACCATTTATCGTGCCATTATAACCATTATCGGAATCATCCTCGGTGTTATATTCAAATCCATAGTGTGCTATCAGAGCTTCCACTTTTGGAGGCGGTGTCTTGTATAATCTAATATCATCAACCAACAGTGTACCTGAGTCTCCGGTCGCGCCAGTTCTTTCCAAACCGATTGTAAGTGTGGTGACATTACTTAAATTAATGCCAAGTGACTCGAGGTCGATATTCCATTGTATCCAGCGGCTTATCGCTATATCAGCGTTATCACCATCATATAAAACCTTCACACCGTTGACTTTCACATATAGCTGCTCGGTAACGACATTATTCGGATCACCAT
>CAYVXS010000134.1:7385-7629 GCA_964454885.1 uncultured Pirellulales bacterium | reverse complement strand
TTTACGACGATTAATAGGTAAGCACTATGACCTTTATGTTATCCAGGTATTGTCGGCCCAGGAGGTTTCTCCCGATATATCGGGAGAGTTAAAGCTGGTTGATATCGAGGATACCGACATTGCCGAGATAACCGTTTCCGCCGCCCTGATGAAATATTATAAACGTAATCTTAATGCCTATTGTAACGAGCTGAAGGATTTCTGCACTCGTCGTGGTGCCGTTTATGTGCTTGCCAATTCGGCC
>CAYVXS010000134.1:0-7375 GCA_964454885.1 uncultured Pirellulales bacterium | reverse complement strand
TTACCTTCGACGGATTCAGTTACTTCGTTAATTAAACGATATTCTCTTACAGGGGCTTGAAATTATGGAATGGTTGACACCTTTAACGGCTGTTTATGCCGCCTTAATTGCGGTGCCGCTATTGCTGTTGTTATATTTTCTCAAGCTCAAACGCCGCGAGCATATTGTATCGAGCACCCTGTTATGGAAAAGAGCTGTTCACGATTTACAGGTCAATGCACCGTTCCAGAGATTGAGACGTAATATTCTGCTGTTGGTGCAGTTATTAATGTTGCTCGCTATCTTGCTTGCCCTGGCATGGCCGATTCTTTCTTTAGTTACCGGTCACGGACAACGATATGTTTTGTTGATAGACCGATCCGCAAGTATGAATGCCACCGAAACTGATTCACAGAACAACAAATCGACAAATCGCCTGGATATGGCCAAAAAACAGGCAAAAGTATTTATCGAATCGATGCGAAGTAAGGCCCTTTTTTCCCTTAAGGATAAAAGCGACCAGACAATGGTCATCGCATTCGATAATCATGCGAAATTAATGTGTAATTTTACCTCCGACAAGCGTCAGTTAATCTCTGCAATAGATGCTGTTACTCCGGGCCATGATAGGTCATCTTTAGCCGAGGCGGTTGTTGTCGCCAACGCCTTTGCGCAACCGCCCGGCACGGAAACCGATAACCAAAGTAAGGTAGAGTCGGCCAAACTGATACTCTTTAGCGACGGGCAAATCCGGGACCTCGACCAGCTCACTGCCGGTTCCGAAGATTTGACTTTCCATTGTATAGGTGAATCCGGTTCCAATATATCTGTCACCGCCATGCAGGCAAGAAGGTTATTCGAAAATCCTAACCAAGTAGAAGTTTTTGCGACGGTTGCCAATTACGGACAAACACAAGTGACATGTGACGTACAGCTTAGTTTAGATGAGAACGTCCGTTCTGTAAAGTCTGTCACAATTCCACCGGCGAAAACAGAAGATGGAAAAGAATCCCTTTCGCCCGGAAAAGTTGCAGTAAATTTCTCCCTTTCAGAAGCAGGGGCCGGTGTCCTCGAGGTCAGGCAATTGCAGGCCGATTCCTTAGCCTGTGACGATGCTGCGTGGTCAATTTTGTATGCTCCCGAAAGTTTATCGGTTTTACTTGTCACCAAGGGCAATATCGTACTCGAATCCGCATTAAAAGCCTGTCCGGTTGCCCGGTTTGAAATATACTCACCGGCACAATTCGATGCCATTGATTATTCTGTTATGGGCCTCGAACAACCATTCGATGTTATTGTTCTTGATAATTGCCGGCCTGCCCAGCTACCCAAATGTCGGTATTTGATTTTCGGTCGGCCGCCGGATGGGATCGATGTTTCCAGTACTGGCCAGCTCGAAAACCAGGTCATGGTGGACTGGAGACCGAAACACCCCGTATTAAAATACGTAAAACTTGAAAACATATATGCAGCAAAATGTTACCAAATGAGTTTGCCCCGAGACGCCGAGGTCCTTGCAGAATTTAACGAAACCCCGGCTTTGGCTTTAGTCAGAAGAAACGGCAGTGTATTTTTATTAGCTGGTTTTGATATTCTCGAAACAAACTGGCCGTTCGAACCGAGTTTTGTTTTATTCTGCTATAATGCAACGAACTTTCTTGGCCTGCAGGCAGGTCAAAACAGACAGACCAATCTGCAGGTTGGTGATCCTATTATTGTAGATGGGCTCAATCCGGATATTACGGCTCAAATTAATGGACCGGGTCTAACCGATATGGAAGTTAAACCCAATTCGTCAGGTACTATTCGTTTTGCCAATACATCAGAAGTCGGCGTTTATAGCTTAAATGTCCCGGAGCAGCCTGTGAGATTTTTTGCCGTCAATCTGCTCAATGAACAGGAAAGCAATATCCGGCCGGTCAGGGAGCTTGCACTATCGGGGCAAAACATTCCGGCTCAGGAAAGCAACATCAGCCGGGCAAATCTTCCTTTATGGCCCTATCTTGTTTCTTTTGCATTAATACTTGCCTTTTTAGAGTGGCTGATATATACTTACAAAGTCCAAATATAAAGCATAAGTTGAATATACAGCGAGGTTTATATATGTTACGGTTCCGAGAGTATTTCCTGATTATTCTAACTTTAAGCTCCTTAGTCTGCGCCTCAGATGAAGATTTATTTAATGTCGATTTTTTTTGCGGCTGGGGCGGCTACTATCGACCAATGGAATGGACCCCGATGGAAATTGCAATCGACAGCGATATGACAGAACCATTTGCAGGCTCAATAACCATCTCAACCCAACAGGATGGATTGAACACTTTGAATGTTGTTAATGAGTTCGTCCTCACACCGAATGTACAACAGTATCTGCCGCTGGTGACGAAACTGGTATATGCAGCGCAACAGTGCAGTGTCAGGATAAGGAACGCCCGCGGCCGAACACAATGGAGTCACGACTTCGAGCTTTGGGACTTTTCTCCAAATAATCGCCTGATAACAACAGTCACTGAGAATGACATATTAATAGGGATTGTAGGGCGTTACGGATTCGGACTTGTACTTTTACCTCAACAATCTATATGCATTACAAATACCGGCAGCGGAAAAGTTTATATCGGGGATAAATTACCACAAATGGTTCCCTGGGACTGGACCGGATTCGTCTCTCTCGATCTGCTTATACTCTATAATCCAGAATGGGACCTTTTTAACGAGCACCAGCTCAATGCAATCGCCCAATGGATATCGAACGGCGGCAGGCTGTTGTTGATACCGGGCAGCCAGCCTTTACCCAGAGATAATCCGATTGCCCGGATGCTTCCGTTCGAATTGCAGGAAGCAAAACAGATTGAAGTTCCGGGGGAAGCTCTCGAAAAATTAAAACTTTTACATAATGCGTCTGAAACGGTGACATGTCGGCCCATAAAACCGAAACCTAACGCGGTACTTTACGAAAACCACACTGATAACATCGATGAATGTCTGTTTGGAACCGGATATTACGGTTTCGGCCGCGTGGGTGTTTTGGCAATTGATCCCTCAACGTTGAATAATTCACAGATAGCAAATTCCTCACCGTTTTGGGTATCTGCTATCAGAACGGTCATAGGAAGTGAGAATTACTCGGGTAATTTTTCCAGGTCCCAACGGTCTTCAGCAAATCGTCCCTTTCGAAGCATTAGATTGGTTAGTGAAGCTTCAGCAAATCCGAACCGACAAAACCGTAACCGTGCAAATCGATATGAAGTTGGCTTAGCTTATGGTGCGAATAATGCTGTTATGGATCATCTCTACAATATTTCCGAAATGCGTCCCTTGAGTATATGGTGGGTAATACTGCTGCTTGGTACTTTAGCCGTCCTGCTGGGACCCGTCGATTATAAAATACTCAAACGTCTGGATCGTCTTCCGCTGACCTGGTTGACCTGCACTTTTTGGATAGTACTGTTTTCCGTCGGTGCGTATTATGGAGTAAGGGCTTTGCGAGGCGGAAAACTGCAGATGAGAGTTGTCTCTGTTCTTGATGGTATTGAAAACAGCGACCGCGCATGGTCAACAAATTACAGTGGTTTGTTTGCTTCACGTAGTGATGACTATAAGATTGAGGGTCTCAGGAATAATCAATGGTGGTCGGGAATTGCCCCTACCGAGGCCTCTATATGGGAATATAATCAGAATGTTGCCCGAAGGAATATTTATTGTATACAGCACGACGGTGGGAACCTGCCATATTCTTTGCCCGTCAATATATGGACAATGCAGTGTCTGCTTGAAGAATCGATGATCGATAAATTACCCTTCAAAGCCGAGGTTCAAAATGACGGAGATGAAATTGAAGTCAATATTACCAATGAATCCGACAGCCGGATTATGCATGGATATGTCCTGCTTGACCGCAGCCGGGGAATAGAGTTCGGACAAATACAACCAAACAACGGCAGGCAGTTTACTGATCGTGCGCACAAGTTGAGAACTTGGGAGGATTTGGACATGAACCGTTATCGTCGATTCTCCAATCGTGGTGATAATTCGGTTCATTTTAAAAATGAGGACGCTTTCTTTGCTCAGGGATGTTTGCAGCGTACAAAGGCAATTGAGGAATATCTTGCCGGTGGTGCCGCCGTTGTCTGTGTACTATATGACCAGGCTCCAACGCCATTTGAAATTAAAGACCATTCTTGCGATTACAGTCACATACAATTAGCGAGACTCGTTGTTTTTCCAAAAGTTCCCGATGAAAATGTTACTCATTAGGAACCCACGCTGAATAGAAAAGGAAACAGGATATGATTGAAACCAAAAATCTTACGAAAAACTACGGCAGCCTTACAGCTCTTAACGATCTGAATTTAAAAATTCAACGAGGTGACATTTTCGGTTTCATCGGCCCCAACGGAGCCGGTAAAACAACAACAATGCGTATTCTTGTCACCCTTTTGGAGCCGACTCGAGGTACGGCATTTATCAACGGACTAAACGTTTTAAAAGACGGGAAAAAGGTCCGCCGAATGGTGGGATATATGCCGGATTTCATGGGTGTTTATGATGACCTGAAAGTTTTTGAGTATCTTGAGTTCTTCGCCGCGGCGTTCGGTATCGAGCGTGGTAAACGCAAATCCATAGTCGAAGGTGTTCTCGAATTGACCGACCTGCAGTCCAAGCAGGCCGCTACGGTTGACAGCCTATCACGCGGTATGCAGCAGCGGCTGGGTTTGGCGCGAGTTCTCATCCACGATCCCCAGGTGCTTATTCTGGACGAACCGGCAAGCGGACTTGACCCGCGGGCCAGGATTGAGATAAGAGAGCTGCTGCGTGAGCTTAAACGGATGGGCAAAACCATTATGATCTCAAGTCATATTCTCAGCGAGCTTGAAGAAATATGCGATCACGTTGGTATTATCGAGCACGGCCAGCTTGTTTTCAGCGGCACCATCGAAGATATTCGTCCACGTCTGGGTATCCACAGTAAAGTGCGTGTCAAAGTGGCGAATAATCAGGATAAAGCTATTGAGTTATTGTCCGCTCTGCCTCAAATAAATCAGGTGCAGGCCATGGGAGATAATATTTTAGTGACATTCAACGAGGGAAGCGAAGGTGACGGTATTATCGCCCGAACACTCGTTAATGCGAAATTGGATGTTATCGCCATTCAACCCGAAAAACTGAAACTTGACGATGCATTCCTGCAACTGACAAAAGGAATAGTACATTAATTCCCTAAGCGGAGGGGTGATATTCGATTGAGACACCATGCTTAAAATTCGATTCTTATGACGACGACAACAAAAACGTATAATGTTATAGATTTTCTTAATCCCGCCCATTTGTTCGGGCCTATTTTCGACAAGGAACTGCGTGTCTCCAGCCGGAGAAAAAGAAATTATTTTCTCCGTTCCGGCTATATTGTACTTTTAAGTATTTTCATACTTTACGTTTGGTACACCACCATCGGGATTCACAGCTCCGGCACGAATCTATACCAGGTATCAAGATTTTCACAGCTCGGCAGGAGTGTAATCATATATTTTGTCTGGTTTCAATTTTTTACCGCACAGCTTATCGCCATTATCATGCTAAGCTCTTCAATCAGCGATGAAATCCATACGGGCACACTGAACGTATTGATGACAACTCCGGTCAACAGCATCCAAATTGTTGTCGGAAAACTTCTCAGCAAGCTGCTGCAATTGATGTTATTACTGGCTATAAGCTTACCTTTTTTATTGGTTGTTCGAATCTTTGGTGGTGTGCCCTGGGATTATATTGTCTCAAGTGCCTGTATCACCGTTACCGCCGTCTTTTTTGCAGGGGCCTTAAGTCTTTTTTTATCAATATATTATCGCCATGCACATAGTGTAATTCTGGTCGTTGTTATAGGGTATATGTTGTTCCTGGGAGCTTTGCCCGGTCTATTTGTATGGCTGGCGGTCAAAGGCGTATTAGACCAAAATACTGCTCACTCGATAATTGCTCTGGTAAATCCTTTTTGGGCTATGGCTGCCGTGACACAAAAACTCTCGGCACCGTCGGTCAAAATTTTTAGCTTACCGATACATTGCCTGATTATGTCGGCTGCTACGGTTTTCCTGCTGGCAGTATCAGTTTTGAAAGTCCGACGTGCAGCTCTCAGTGAAAGATTCGCGGGGAGTAGAAATTTACAATCAAAAAATAAAAGTATTACAAACACCACACAGCCCCAAATTGTGACCGGTCCTGTCAGAAGAATTACCGGTTCGCCTGTCTTCTGGAAAGAAATGTACAAAGGATTTTTCGGTCGTGGTAAGACAGATAACGCAATAATATTTTTACTATTTGGAATGGCCATTTTAGCAGGGATTTTATTTATATTTTCCGCTCATAACAACATGTTCTTAGTATTTCCATATTACCTTTTGGGAGGTGTTTATTTGATCGCTATGATTCGACTCGCTATTTTTACCGCAGGCAGTATTGCCGGTGAAAAAGAAGCTCGTACATGGCCGATACTGCTTATGACACCGCTCGAAAACAAAGAGATTATCCGGGGTAAAGTTATTGCCTCAATATGGAGGAATATTCCGTTTCTTGTTATTTATATATTATTGCTCGGAGTTTTCTACTTTTGTGTCAATGTGCAAAGGTTTTCACTGGTACAAATATCGATCAGTCTTCTTATCGCTACTGTCAGTATCGCGGGTTCAGTATTGTTTTTGACTGGCAATGGTTTGTACTTTAGCGTACGTTTTAGGACGGCCGCTCCCGCCATTGCCGCAACGATTGGTGCATATCTGGTCGTAAGGTATCTTTTTTGCGGAATATTCAATCCTTTTCGATTTATGCTCATGCGGACCATAATGCGCAGCCGCTCGAGTTATCTTATTTTATCTTTCGCTGTTTCTATTGTTCCCACGCTAATACTGAGTGGAATCGGCATAATATTGACATGGCGCGCAATATGTAGATTGAGACGTAACGTTTTCTAAGTACTTATTAATAATGACAATGCATCTTATATCGGCAAAATCTGTTTCGTCTTTCTTCGGGTTTTCCTGGCTGACCGGGCCATTATTCGACAAGGAGCTTCGCGTTTCCAGCCGGCGAAAAAGAAATTACGTCCTGCGCTTTGCCTATATGATTTTCTTAAGCCTTTTTGTCGTAATAACATGGCTCAGTGTGGTTGAATTTCAGGGGACGGCCACTTTTCAAAAATCACGAATGTCCGCAGCCGGTAAGGATATCATCTCTACTATTATCTCGTTCCAGTTCATAGCAACACAGTTGATAGCAGTTATCATGCTGAGCAATTCCATCAGCGATGAAATTTACCATCGTACTTTAGGGGTTCTTATGACTACCCCCATTAACAGCTTCCAGATTGTTATGGGAAAACTTTTCAGTAAGCTCCTGCAGATTA
>CAYVXS010000133.1:1830-7643 GCA_964454885.1 uncultured Pirellulales bacterium | reverse complement strand
CGGTTCATTAGAGTCGGCGGGTCATCGAGCAACGCTTTTCAACAGATTACTGGATGAGTATAGTATCAATAACGATTAACTTATAATGTTTTGTTTGGTTTTTTTATTGATAAAAAAGAAATTGTAATAGGACTTACGAGCAGAACAAACAGGCTATAGGTCCCACATATAGATTCTGTCTGTGGCTGGTGGCTGGTGAAAGATATGAAGTATAGACATACTTTGATTTTCTCTTTGATGTTGGGTTCGGCTGTTGTTGCATTTGGGAGAACACATCCCTTTATATCTGATTATGGCAAGTTACTCGATGGTTTTGAAAATGTTTATGACTGGTCTGTTTATGGTACAGGAGCAACGGGGGAAAATGATACTTTGTTTTTGAAAGAGGGAAGTCAAAGTATCAGATTGAACTGCGTTAACGGGACTTTTTCTTATCTCCAGAAGAGCATAGATTCTAATTTTTCCGGTGTGGATGTTTTTTCTGTATGGGTTTATATTCCAGATAAAACAGGAATATCTTATCTTGGAGTAAGAATTACATCGACAACCGATTGGTCTAAGTATTTTAAGATGGATTGGAGCACGCCGTTGGAAAATGGCTGGAATCACATGTTCTTTTGCAAATCTGAGTTTACCGGTTATGGCGGCGAAAACTGGGACAATACTATGGTTATGATAAGGGCCGTTGTTGCTCCTAAAGAGGGACAAAATACGAGCATATATTTTGATGATTTTAGATTCGGGATAGTCGGCAAACCGAAAGTAATAATAAATTTTGATTACGGCCTCAACAGTCAAATACGTAAGGCTTACCCAATTATGGCCGTCAACGGTCAAAGGGGTGTTCTTTTTCCTAAAATAAGTGCAGTTGATAGCACCGGGTATCTGACTTTAACTGAATTGCAGATTTTACAAAGTGCAGGTTGGGATATTTCCAATGGCACTTTCAGCCACAAACTCCTCACAGAGATATCACAGGAAGAAATGGAAGAAGACATTGATGAAGCCTATAGCTGGCTTGTAGCCAACGGTTTTGGAAATACGGCTAAATTTTTTGCTTATCCTTTCAGCCAGTACAACGATGCTGTTGTAGCAAAAGTAAAACAGAAGCATATATTGGCAAGGGGATATTCGTTGTTTGAATATCATTTTGATATTATGGATTTCGATGATTTAGAATATAAATTAAGACATGTTTGGTGCGAGGCTTTAAGCGTTGCAGATATCGAAACAAAGATAGATACGACAATTTCCAAAGGCGGTCTTCTTGTATTACTATTTCACGGAATTGTTGACGATAATCCCGGACCTTATGATTATTTAACTGCTGATTTTCAGGAGATAAGCGACTACCTGAAGGAAAAACAGGACGCAGGTCTCCTGGAAGTAATAACTTTTAGTGATTACTATAATGCTCTTATTGAACGTGATTCCTTGTACCAGAATAAACCGGCAAAAGATCTCAACGGTGACGGTATAGTTAATCACAAAGATTTTGCCATATTTTCAGATAGATGGCTTGAGTACAATCTTGTTGAAAACCCGGTAATGGATTTCAACGGTGATTTCATAGTTGACCTCAAAGATTTTGCACTGTTCGCCGGGAGTTGGCGCGCCTGCAATGTTGACCCAACAAGGACAAGCTGGGAATAGATTCGAAGAACCTTTCGGCATGTTCTTGAATACTGCTAATTACCATACACAAATTCAACAATGGTTGACTGTCTAATTCGGCCGACCGCCAACCACTGAAAGCTGATACCTCATATTAGCTCGTTTCATTGGATTTTATATGTTTAAGAAACTTTTCTCTTCACAGCTTCGTATTAATATGGCTTCCGGGGCTGTAACTACTGTGATTAACTCCGTGACCCTGGTCGTGGCGTTTCCGATATACCTTCATTTTCTCGGTTACGACCGGTACGGTGTCTGGCTTGTACTGACCACAGTTCTGAGCTTTGCCCAGTTAGGTAATCTCGGCATCAGCAAGGCGGTTATGAAACTGGTTGCCGAAGAGTACGGACGCGGTGACATTGAAGGTATTCAGCGTTGTGTTACGACGGCATTGTCGTTGCTGTTTATAAGCGGGATGTTCGTGTTGTCGGTAATACTGGTTTTGAAAAATCAGATTATCGGCGCATTCAATTTAACAGGTGAAAATGCAGCACTGATATCATCCCTTTTGCCGTATATAGGCTGTCTTAGTATTTATGTCTTCATAGTTCAGGCGTTAAATGCGGTGCCTTCCGGTCTCGGCCGGATAGATTTGGCCAACTATATCCAGTCTCTGGGCCGGATTGTTACTGTGACTGTTGCAACTATTTTGCTGTACAGCGGGCGGGGTATTGAAAGCCTGCTTATAGGAAATGCTTTTTCTTATGTATTTATTCACGTTGCAAGTTTTATTTGTATTCGGCGTATAGTCCGCATTCGCATCCTGCGCTTGAAGAACCTGGATGCTCGACGCGGCAGGAGCATTTTGCGCTTTGGTGGCGCGGTAATAGGCGGGTCACTTATGAATATGATGTTGAGTCCTTTCAACAAGCTAATGCTCTCGCGGTACGCAGGAGTTTCGGCCATTCCGATTTATGAAATCGCATATAGAGGAGGTATGGAGGTTAGAGGATTGGTTGAAGCGGGTCTTAGAGCCCTTATGCCGGAAATAAGCCGTATCGGTGCTAATATGACACGCGAAGCAAAAGAGAGAATCGTGGCAATTAATAAACAGAGCATGAAACTCATTTTTCTCGTAGGGGCCTCCTTATTTTGCTTTGTGTTTATTATTGCCGGTGTCTTACTCAAAGTCTGGCTGGGCGATAAATTTGTCGATACGCTGCCGTACACTTTAAGAATTATGCTGGTAGCTACCTTTGTGAGTCTTGTAGGAGTACCTGCATACTATACACATATGGGACAGGGAAGAGTTCATCATTGTTTAATTTCACACTTTATACTGTCGCTGATTAACGTGGTTGTCGTTATAGGATATGCAGTCGTCTCACCGGAAATGATTGAGTCTCGGGTATATTATGCCATACTTCTGGGCCAGTGCGGTTCGACTGTTTATTTAATTTGGCAGCTATACTTGGTATTGCATGCTACAGATGATTATAGTGACGAGGAACTGGTTAATGTCCCTTCAGGATAGGAACGTTGATCCGGAGGTTTTAACAGAATATATCATTTTTTAATGGTGTTTGAATCTTTATGAGAAGCCACTTGAATCAAATACAGTACGCAGAAACAGAAACGGTAAAAACCGAAAAGTCGGTTAAAAGAATTCTTTATAAGGATGCTTCGTTATCCGGTTTATTATATTTTAGTTGTAAGTGTTTTTATAAAATTCTTAGTTTCCCTCCTCGTTTCGTTATGATGCAAATCGTAAAAACCTATCTGCGGTTGCGCGGAGTAAAGTTTAAACAAAATCTTCGGATATATAGTTTCCCTTTATGTCGTCGACATTTTTCCGCTACTATCAAAATTGGGTCGAATGTAACTATTTTCAACAAGTTATCTGAAAACCCGGCCGGTATCAGTCACAGGAGCGTATTAATTGCCAGTAAGCCCGGTGCCAGATTAATCATTGGCGATAATGTCGGTATCTCCGGAGTGGTTCTTGACTGCACAAAAGAAATAATCATTGAAGACTTTGTATATCTTGGCGCCGATGTGATTGTGTACGACACTGATTTTCACCCCATTGATTTTTGGGATAGACGGATTAAAGATAAAAGCAAGATCAAATCGGCACCTGTTCGTATTTGCGAGGGTGCATGGATAGGGGCACGGTCTATTATACTCAAAGGAGTGACTATCGGACCGAGGGCGGTAATTGGAGCGGGTTCAGTTGTTACCAGGGATATTCCGGGCGATTGTATTGCCGCCGGAGTACCAGCCAGGTTCATTAAAGCGATTTGATACATAAAAAAGACTTGAACGAGACGTTTATAAAATTGTAATTCAAACTTTACTTATACTTTTTGATAGTTTTTGCGATACACAGCAGACAGATGCTTAAAGCATTAAACAGGAAACCGTGGGAAAAAAGTTCACTAATCTAAATACGGTTACAGGAAAAGACACAAACAACGGCTCACCAATGGGTAGTATAGCCGCCTATTGCCTGGTCGGTGGTATTATCTGCTTTTTTATATACCAACTTTTCAGAGCGGATCAAAACAGTAAGGTAGCTGTACTCTTTTCCGATTCTTTTTCGCAGCGAAATGAGCTTCGAAGTGAAAGCCTCCCTACAATAGCCAGATTAACTTTTGCCGCTGGTTTTTTCATGCTGATACTGGCCAGCGCGTTATTTATGATCGAGACCTGGCACAAAGTCGGAATAGGCTATAAGCTTGCTCTGGTACTAATGCAGGTATGGATGGCATTCCACGCAATATTAGCCTTCAGCACAGGTCCCAAACTGTTATTATCCGAAATCTATGATACTAAAGGACCTTTAACATGGATATCCTGCAGTGTTGTGTTTGCTGGTATCTCACCAATTGGCTGGCAGGTGGCTAAGAAAGTCTTCGTGGTTCTTACTTATGTAGCGGTGTTGGTTGTAATTGCAAAAGTTACCTTATCCGGAAGTATTACTACCACCGAACAGCAGGCCGGCAGGTTTTTTGTCGGTTATTTGCCGCTTTTGATCTGGACGGTTCCGCTTTTAGTTTATGACCCGGGCATGGTAGGTATTACTGTTTTCAGGACAGCTTTGATAATGTTTCCATTATTGGTTCTTTATATCATCTCTTTCCTTTCGGGCAACAGGTCATGGATAATAATTTTGGCTATGCATACTGTTATAATTTCTTTCAAATACAGAAACACTATTATATGGCGTCCGAGGACTTCGTATGTAATACTCCTGTTTGTGATTTTGTCGGTTTGGGCTACATCTAAGGTCTATGGAGAAAAATTCAAAGGTGTAGTGTCATTTCTTTCCGATTCCTGGTATGTAGATACAAGAACCGATCAGTATCGACAGTTCTTATCACAGGTATCTTTCACAGATCTTCTCATAGGTAAAGGACCAAGAGGGACTTGGATTTGGAATGGACAAGAATATGACAGGATAGACGGCCCGTTTACGTTTCTTGCTTTCCAGGGTGGTTTTATACTGCTTGTTACGTATATCATACTCGTAGTATGGCCTCCCTTTCAACTTCTGTATAAGTATCCTTCGTGGCAATATGCCGGACCGATAATAGTGTTGTTTTTCTGGACTCTCGCCATGATGGGTCTGTCAACTTATACTGGTCCACGTGCCTCTTATGAGCATGCAGTTATATGCATTCTTGCAGGGCGTTGCTACTATCTCGGTAGAGTTCAGAGTTATATACGGCCATTGAATTTCAGCCGAAGGATTGTTTCCCGCCCCTGCCAATATCCTGCCCAAAGGTTAGCCTGAATGAATAAAAAAGCAGTAACTCCGAAACTAAATGTTGTTTTCACCGGTTTTCCCTATCCACAGGGTTTGGCCGGCACCAAGAGAAATCAACATGCGATAGATGCTTTGAAGAAATACGATGCATCGGTGAAAGTCTTGGTTCTGCGTCAATCGACAAAGATGAACAAACCACATGGTGTATATAACGGTGTGCCTTATGAAACTATTGGGCCGGATCTGTGGAGAATGCGTTTTCTTCTGACCTCGCCCGTCTTTTTCTTAAAAAGTATGAAAGCAATACGGATGGCATTTTGTCCTGATGCCGGGAATGTATTTTTTGTCTATGGCCCTCCTACTATTAATAATTACCCCATGATCCGGCAGGCCCGCAAATGTGGGTATAAGATTATCTTTGATATCGTTG
>CAYVXS010000133.1:405-1820 GCA_964454885.1 uncultured Pirellulales bacterium | reverse complement strand
TGCCTGGAACAGGTCATCCTCGTTATGGTTCAAAGCCGCCAATTACACGACCAGATGTCTTAGCAAGCGTATATCAAGTATGGCTGACGGCATAATCGTGATTAGTTCTCATCTCAGGGACAAATTCCGTGATTTGACGGGGGGGAAAGTTCCTATTTTGCTACGTTCTATATCGGTTGACACTGCTCGTATATCATATATACAACCGTTTTCCAACGGTAAGATATCGCTGTTCTATGCCGGTATCTTTGGTGTAAAAGATGGCGTTGAGAATCTTCTGGAAGCATTCGATTCTCTTGCCACGTTATATCCGAGGCTAAGACTTGTTCTTTCCGGGGGTGGCGGACCGGAAAGAATGCATAACATTCTGGATAGAATAAGAAATTCGCCGTTTCGCGACAGAATAGAGTATGTAGGTTATCTCACAGAGGAGGAATACTATAGGCTGCTATGTTCTGTTGACCTTCCCTGTGTGCCTCGCGTGGATTCCCTGTATGCTAATGCGGGTTTTCCTTTCAAGCTCGGTGAATTCCTGGCAAGCGGCAAACCTGTCATCGCATCAAGGATCTCGGATATTGAGAATTTTATATCCGATCGTGAGCATGCAATCCTGATTAATCCGGGATCGATAGATGAGATTGTCTCGGGAGTTCGCTACCTTATTGAAAATCAAGACAGAGCGATACAGATAGGTATAAACGGACGTAAAAAGGCCATGGAGAAGTTTGATGTCGGAGTTCAGAGGAATTCCCTGTGCGATTTTTTCGGGATGATAGCGCAGAAATAGAAATTACAGGAATCTTTATTTTATATGTTATTTCAATAAAACGATATGAAAACACCTAAGCTTTATATATTAGCAGTTAACATATTAGTGTGTTTAGGTTTTATATTGCATGGCGATGCAGTGCTGGATGTTGGATGTTTTCCCGGCTGGTCAGGGAGCCTTTCAGGAGTTCATAATCCGGCTGTTGTAGCTATAAGTAAAAATACTAATCTTACAGCCAATTTTGCGCAGGTTACAGGTTTTCCCGCGGATTATGTTTTATATCTGAAATTTGATTCCGAAACAGGGGGAGTTACTCCTGATGAGACGGGAACCAATAACGGAGTCCTTGTTGGAGATGCAGCTATAGTTGATGATGCAGGAAAAGGCAGCCTCTTGGCATTAGATGGCGTTGAAGATTATGTTGAAGTAGAAGACAATCCTATCCTGGACATACAACACCAGATAACTCTTTCTGTTTGGCTTAAATTAAATCAATTACCGGTTTCGATAACAAAAATAATTGCTAAACCTACTGAAACAGGACTGGATCCCTGGGAATTATATGCTTTGGATGTAAAAAGAAACACCGGGGAGATAAGGTTTGTTTTAAGTGACGGCACTTCTTATTATGAGAATGGATGGCATT
>CAYVXS010000133.1:0-395 GCA_964454885.1 uncultured Pirellulales bacterium | reverse complement strand
CTCTTCCTTTAAATCAATGGAATCATATTGTTGGAACCTATGATGGAGCAACAATGAAACTTTATGCCAATGGTTTGCTTGTTAACAGCAAAAGTGTCAGCCTTAAAATAGGGGAGAACAATCAAGACCTGTATATTGGAAAATGGTTAAGTGGGTCCTCTATCGACGGCTTTATAGATGATGCCATGATCTTTAACAGGGCTTTGAATAGTTCAGAGATTCAGGAGATTTATGAGGGACAAAGGCCCCATATAGCCCCTAAGGACAAATATATGATAGGGTTGTTTTTTCCGCCCGCTGCAACTAACTATTTAAAAGATGGGATTTACACCAATTACAATCACTCTATCTTTCTTAAAGATTACTCCGATTTGGTAGATACATTATCCGAGTTA
>CAYVXS010000132.1:0-7678 GCA_964454885.1 uncultured Pirellulales bacterium | reverse complement strand
ACAAGGTAATCAACGGCTGGGACGGGGTCGGTTACGATTTTGTAATAGGTAACGGTACCGACAGCGGCGACGGCCAGGTTGAGGTAACATTCCGCTGGCGCCGGCAAATAACCGGTGCTCACTGCAAAACTCCCGAAAACTGGGCCAATGAAGATGGAATAGGAATCTGCCTTGTAGGTAATTTTAACAATTCCACACCTTCAGAGCGCCAGATGCAATCGCTCGTCAAATTAACTAATTTTCTCCAAAAAAAATACGGAATCCCCCGAAGTCGAATTTACGGCCATGGAACTACCCCCGGTGCTCATGTAACCGATTGCCCCGGCAACATGTTCCCGATGGCAAGATTCAAATCGATGCTCGATTACTGAATATGTAACGATATTCACAGGTCAACACCGAACGGAACAAGTCCGATAAATCTGTTTTCAAATCCGGTCATGCTCATTTTTTAGCCAAATCAGACTCTAATACCCCAAGATAGAAAAGTCTCCTTATCAATATACCGAAGTTTCTGCTGAGAATACTAAATAAAACCATTTTAAGGAGCTTGCAATATGGATATATACGAGTCGCTGTTATCTTCGTCTTTCGCACTTAACGAACAAATCGCACGCCAGCTTTTCGAAGTTTTACCGGAACAGGGACCTGTCATCTTAATAATGGACAGAAACGGCAACACGTGGCCCAGCGACTCGGAAGAATTTAACAGGCTCAACATCAGTGAGTCACATTTAAAAGAGCTCCGCGATAAAATCGATGACGGTGTCGAACCGGTCATTACCCAGACAAATGATTGTAGTATTATCGCCACACAATTAGCTACTGACAGGAGCAATTGCGGATATGTAATCGTGGCCCTGCCGCAATACAGCCCGGAATCTACCCTGATAAATATTACTCTGATCGAAACATTACTAAATCAATTCAATCTGATTGCCAAACTACTCGAAAAAAATAACCGGTTTTATGAAGCTCAAATGCAAAACTACCGCGAACAAATCAATAGTGAAGTAGCTTTCAATTAGCCCCCTTTTTATACATATCCACTCCGGCCCTATATTTGATAAACGACCAAAAACCACTTTAATCAAAGTTTGAATTGCGTTTAGCAACATAATCGCTATAATAAACGGGCAGTTATGGGGCATAACGAATTTATTTGAAAATTCCTGCCCTCGTTCCTGTACCGGCAGTGATTTGATGCAGTAATTATAGAGGAATATGCCGTACGGACGGCTGATAAATGCCATATTGTTATTCAATAGAGGAATGAAGTGAAATTCCAGGTTTTTAAAAACGGTCAGATACTCGATAAATTCACATTATGCGGGGCATATCTTTTCGGCGGTGATGGAATCGGTATCCGCCGGGCGCAAATCGAATTCAAAGAGGGATGTATCCAATGTTACAGACCGAATCTTTCAACCGCCGGTCTGGCGTTGTTATGGCCTATCGAGGGATTCGGTAAAGTGCTTTTATCGACAACATGTCTGCCGGAAAGGGACAAACCATACAATCTGAATGTCGAGATTGCCCGTGCCAAACTAATGCAGATCGTAAACAAACGGGAAGACTGGCTGTTTTTCAATAAAATCCATGGACTGACTGAATTATCCGAAGAAGCTCAGGATTTATTCATCCGGGCGATTCAAAACATATCCGAGCCGTCAACAGCCTCCAAACTGGCCGACGAATCACTGAATAAGGCGATTGTTATCGCCGAAAAACTGGCGATAAAACAGGCCGAATCATTGTTCCAGACAAGAAGTAAGAGTCACGGTTTCGGCCGGGGCTGCTTCGGCTGCAGGGTAGATCCTCTTGAGATTGATAATCCTGTTTATATCGAAAGGCTGCTCGAGTTATTTGGTTCCGCGACAATCCCGATCAACTGGGCCCAAATGGAATCCGAAAAAGGCAACTACGATTTTTCAACCATCGATGCCTGCATTGAAGTGCTCAGTAGAAAAAAGCTGACCCTCAGTGCGGGTCCCTTACTTTGCTTTTCGAAAAAATATTTGCCCAAGTGGCTGCTTCAAAGCAAATCGGGATTTGAAAAGATCAGGGAGACCGCATATCAGTTTATAACGGAAGTGGTTTCTCGATACAGCGGCATGATTCGCGCATGGTATGCCGTAAGTGGTTTGAACGCGTTTAACCATTTCGGATTCAGATTCGAGCAGATACTCGAAATGACACGTGCCGCCAACATGGCCGTTAAACAGGCAAGCGATAAATCCATAAAAATAATAGAAGTCTGTAATCCGTGGGGTGAATATTACACGACAACGCCGAACAGTATCCCGCCTCTGGTGTATATGGATATGGTCGTACAAAGCGGGATCAATTTCGATGCTTTCGGCCTGCCGATGCAATTCGGCAAAAATCAATCGGGTATGCATGTCAGGGACATGATGCAAATATCTGCGATTCTGGATTCATTCGCACCTATAGCCAAGCCTATATATATAACTAACGTGGAAGTACCGAGCGAAAATCGCGACGGACAGCAGGAAGGAGACCTCGCCGGTATATGGTATGAAAAATGGAATCAATCGCTTCAGGCGCAATGGATCGAGCAGTTCTATAAAATAGCAATGAGTAAGTCATGTGTAAATTCCGTCACTTACTCGAACCTTATGGACACCGAGGACGGTGCCATAGCCTGTAGCGGTTTATTGACGAACCAGCTCGAGCCGAAAGAATCCTTTAAAACACTCAAGGGACTTCACGACAGTATTTTCAGCCGGTAAAATAACATGGCAGAAATCGGACAATACAGGATTCAGTCGTTCGCATTTATCTTAAGCGTTTGTGCCGCTTTTACCTTCTGCTGTATTTTCATCCCGAATCTTACTGGATTCGGCTCGAACGACAACCGGGACCAAATCCAGTTGGACAACCGAATAAATCCAAACAATGCAACCGTTGCAAGCTTGTCAAGATTACCCGGTATAGGTGTAGCGAAAGCCGAAGCAATAATGACCTACCGTAAAAATAATCACGGAATGACTCATGAAGACCGACCGTTCCAGAGCCTCGAAGATTTACAAAAAGTCAACGGAATAGGCCCTAAAACAGCACAAAACATCAGCGAATGGTTAAAGTTCGAATAGTATAAAGTATATGGAAAAAATATGAGCGAATGGGAAATTAATAAGCCGCTTGGGCAATGCCACGGCTCAGGAAAAACAATCGAATACGGCGAAGAATATTTCGGTGCTTTGGTGGAAACCGAAGAAGGCCTTCAGCGGCGGGATTTTAGCGCTGACTTTTGGCAGAGTGAAAAACCGGATGTATTCTGCTTCTGGAAAACCAAACTTCCGAATCCAGACCAGAAAAAACAGGTATTCGTCGATGACGATATGCTGATGGCCTTTTTCGAACGGCTGGAAAAAGAGACGGAACAGGAGAAAATCAATTTCCGCTTCGTCTTGGCGCTGATTCTGATGAGAAAAAGACATCTGAAATACGATGAAACCAAAACAGAAAACGGCAATGAAATATGGCAGTTGAGAGTGGTCGGGGAAAAACTCACCGTTGAAGTAATTAATCCCCATCTCGACCAGGAGCAAATCGAACAGCTTTCGTCCCAGATAGGCCAAATATTGCATGCGGATTTATAAACTCGGAGTCCAAATGAAAAAAGCAAGATACTTTATCACCGGCATAACCACGCTATTAGTTCTTACCGGCTGCGGACCCGGGACAAAAAAACCGCTGCAGGTATGTCCCGGTAAAAGTTCCATCGCCGAAGCTTTATCTGCCCTGCAATCAAAATCGGAAAATATGGTCTCACTCTATGCGAGGGGCAAATCCCACCTGCTCTATTACGATGAGAATGGCAAAAAACATAAGGAAAACCTCGACGTCAAAATTATCGTGAAATCATCGGACGAAATTTACCTACAGGGTGATATGTCCATTGTCCCAAAGGCGATAATGCTCGGCTCGAACAAATACGAGTTCTGGCTGGCGATAAAACCCAAGGAAATCAGCGAGTACTGGTGGGGCCAGTGGCCTGACCTGGACTCTTCACAGGACATTCTGATAAATCCAAAAACTTTGCTCGAAGCGCTCGGTATAGCCAAAGTTGATTTGCAGGCCAAATGGTCTTTGTCAAACAAAGGTCCTTTCGATATACTTACCATGAATCAGGAAGAAGTGATAATAAAGAAAATATATGTCTACTGCTGCGATTATACCATCAGGAAAATCGAGTACTTCGATTCTAACGGGCAGGTTTTGGCCCATATAGAAATGGATGAATATAAGGAAGTAACCGAGAATTTTTTCGTTCCGAGCCATATAGAAGTCACCACATTCGGTTCGGATAAAAAAGAAGATTCATTCAGTATCTCATTCAATCTCAATTCGATAGAACACAGGGAAATAACGGCAAGTCAGAATAAATATTTTCAAAGATTTCCGCCGAAAGGTTATAAAAACCTCCACAGGCTTGAAAATGGAAATTGGATTTATACACAGCAATAAATCAGAGCAAGAGAATTTTTATGCCGGTAAAACTGCGAGAGAAAATCAAAAAGGGCTTGTTCTTACTGGACGGGGCGATGGGGACCCAATTGATTGCTCGCGGAATTAATGTCGGGACATGCAATGATTATCTTAATATCGAGTCCCCTGAAATTATCTCCGAGATTCATCATGCCTATTTGCAGGCAGGTAGTGACGCAGTAACAACGAACACCTTCAGCGCCAACCAATACGCTCTGGCACGGCACGGACTGTCCGAAGAAGCCGAACAAATAAACAAAGCGGGGGCGAAAATCGCACGCCAGGCGGCGGGAAAAGACCGTTACGTTCTGGGTGATATCGGCCCGACGGGAGATTTTCTGGAACCTCTGGGCAGTATAAAACCGGCGGAATGCAAAGATGCTTACGCACGCCAGGCCGAGACGCTTTTAACCGGCAGTGTGGATGGTTTTATCATAGAGACAGTGACAGCTCTCGATGAGATGGGCCTCATCATCCGGGCGGTAAAATCCGCTTGCGGCGATTTACCTGTTTTCGCATCGATGTCTTTTGATAAAGCTGGTGACGATTTCAAAACGATGATGGGAGTCGGTATCGATGCAATGGTCACAACAATAATCCCGTTAGGCGTCGATGCAATAGGTTACAATTGCGGTACAGCTACTCTCGACGAATATGTCGAAATGGCGGATAAACTATTCTCGACGGTGAGAAAGCTGTCGGATGATGTTTTAATTTTTGCCCAGCCGAACGCCGGCAAACCGGAACTGGTTGATGGCAAAGCCGTTTATAAAGTCACGCCGGAAGATTTCGCCGCAGCGGTGGAAAAAATATATTCAATCGGCATCAACATCATTGGCGGCTGCTGTGGAACCAGCCCCGAGCATATCAAGGCACTTGCCGAAAGAATTAAAACTTCTCACTAATTTACTGACACTCCATGTTCCTCAATTGGATTTCAATATCTTTGCGATTTGTTCGATGGTCTTTTGCGTTGCGCCCTGGTTTTTTCTTATGACTTCCCGGCCGTTATATGCGATTCGTTCGGCATACTCCGGCTCATCAAGACATTTTTGCATGGCCGTAAGTAACTGCTCCTGGTCCTGAACCAAAATCGCGCCTTGATTTTCAATCAGCTCATCCACGGTCTGTTGAAAATTGAAAGCGTATGGGCCGAATATCGTGCATTTTCCCAGAGCGGCCGCCTCCATCATATCCGAACCGCCCATAGGGACAAGCGACCTGCCGACAAATATTATCGTTGAAAGGCAATAAAACTTCCGTAAATCTCCCATCGTGTCACCGAGAATTACAGATGGTTTTGAGTTTCGAGCTTTAAGTTCTGAGTTATTAATTGTGCTGTACCGGATAAAATCAAAGCCTGCGTCTGCTATTAATTTGGCAACCTCATCGAATCTCTCCGGCTTTCTCGGGACAATCACAAGTCGCAGGTCTTTGTATTGTTCCTGCCTGTTTAATTGTGTAAATACATCAAGGACAATTTTTTCTTCGCCGGGGCCGGTGGCACCCACCACCCACAATCTTTCATCACCTGTACTCAACTGATCGGCGAGAGCGTCCGCTCCCTCGACTTTGTCGGTGATTTGAGCCGTATCATATTTAAGCGAGCCTGTAACCACTACACGTTCATCCAGTGCTCCGATTTCCTTGAAACGCTGTGCATATTCCTGTGTTTGTGCAAGGACGAGATTAACCTCACGAAAGACTTTTTTGACAAAAGGTCTTATCCGGTTGTATCTTGAAAAACTTCTCTCACTGATTCTGCCGTTCACAATTACAACCGGAATGTTTAACCGCCCGGCCATATCAACAAAATTCGGCCAGACTTCCAGCTCCATCAACAGACAAACCGCAGGATTGAGATTGGAAAACGCCCGACGCATGACCCACGAAAAATCGAAAGGAAAATAAAATACAAGATGCTCTTTACTAAAAAGATTACCCGCACGGGCAAAGCCTGTGTCGGTGGTTGTGCTTATTACAATCTCGAAATCAGAAAATTTCCTTTTAAGTTCAACAATAACAGTTTTCGCCGCGTTTACTTCTCCGACGCTGACGGCATGAATCCAGATACATTTTTGAGCGGGATTTTTTCGGATGATTTTGCCGAAACGCTGTGCCCATCCTTTACGATAGCGATTATGCCTGACGGCACGATATATAATTACCGGGCTGTAAGCCAGCGCAGCGAATAAATACAACAGATCCAGGATGTATTTCATTCGGTCATCCTAAAATGAGCAATGTTGTCAAACAATTGTCTAATGATATTTGTCGAATAAGAATATGTCAAACAATTGCCTGATAGATTGGAAAAGGATTTCTCCTTCCACAGATGAAAACCTGAAGGTTAATAAGAATTACCCGGAATTGATTTTTGTGCAATTATTCTCCGGCAGATTCAAGCCAATTCTCGGCAAATACAGTGAAATCGAGAAAATCTATTACACTGTCCGGACTGAATCGCGGCGCCAGGTTGGCTTTTATATTCCAGTTGGATGAGGTCGGTGTGGCAAGCCAGGCTTCGGCAATAACCGCGAGGTCTAAAAAGTCAACCTTACCGTCACCTGCTCCCGGTGCAATATCTCCAGTCAGGTGAGCTGGAATCCGCTCGAATTCAAGCGAAGGAGGATCCTGACCGAACAATCCCCCGCCCCGCAGAACAAGGTTGAACTCCGTAAAAAGATTCATGCCGATTATGCCGTCGAGATAGCCACCTTCGGGTGAAGTTACATCGAGCATTACAACAGGAACGTTCGTGAAAGTAAGCCAGTCACCAAGGGCGGTGATTTCGAGAGAATCTATATAAAAGCCGGGCTCGATAGAGATTTCGCCGGTAACATCCTGAATATCCACTTCGAAGTCCGAATTGGCCGGATTGAGCCCAAGGCGGGCCCCGATATCGGAGCTGATAACTGTAATCTGTGCTCCGGTGTCCAACATAAAGTGGTCCTTGTCAATTGCAGTGCGTACCCCGTTCTGCAAATCCACACTGCTTACGAAAAACAGACTCTGGGCCAAATTTCCTATAATAGTTGAAGGAGTACCGGGCTGGAAAACAAAATCCATGATAGACTCAAGGTCGGGAATGTATTGTATATTGTAAGCACCGGCGGGAATTAAATTTAAAGGTATCTTATCGGCGTATTCCGGAATCCGGGAA
>CAYVXS010000131.1:0-7724 GCA_964454885.1 uncultured Pirellulales bacterium | reverse complement strand
AACAAATATGGAGCATGCGTAGCAATAACTCAAAAAACCACCGATTATTATCAAGCAGATGAGAGCTGGTGGCAGGAAGCAAAGGATAACGGTCTTTACGTCGGTGATGTTGGGTATGATGAAAGTGCCGATGTTTATTCCACTGATGTTTGTATAAGAATTGATGATGTGGCAGGAAATTTCCTGGGTGTCTTGAAAGTTGTTTTAAATATAGAAGACAGCATAGACCTTCTCAAACAAATAGAAATGTCAAGAGAAGTGCACATAGAATTTAAGCTGATTACAAAAGACGGAAAGGTTATTTATGCAACGGATGATTATAAGTTTCTTGAGAATTTATTTGTGCAGCCAATGTTTTATTTTCTCAAGGATCCACATAATCACTGTCCTTATATTGTTACACAAGGCGATAAACCCGATGAGGGTGAAGAAATGTTTAACTGTGCCCACTCTAAGGGTTACAAAGATTATAAAGGTTTGGGTTGGATCCTATTGGTCGAACATGATAAAGCACAAATTTTTACACCTATTACAGGATTAAGGAACTGGATATTGGCTTTCTCAATTGCAATAACGATATTCGCAATCATCCTGGGCTTTCTTATATCCAGGTCAATTTCTATTCCCATCGAAAAGCTGACTTATGCCGCTGCCGGAATAGGTCGGGGCAATATGGATATCCGGGTTGATATCGATTCGAACAATGAGACGGGTATATTAGCCAAAGTATTTAACGACATGGCTCAGAAGCGTAAAGAGGCGGAAAAAGAACTGGAATATGCCAAGAAAGAGGCAGAAGCCGCCAACGAGGCCAAGGGAAAATTCCTGGCCAATATGAGTCATGAAATCCGAACACCAATGAATGCCATTATGGGTTTCAGCGACATACTGGCCGATGAAAACTTTACAGATCAACAGAGATTTTATATTGATACAATTCGCAGCAGCGGCAAACACCTGTTGCAATTGATTAATGATATTCTCGACCTGTCCAAAATAGAGGCCGGAAAACTGGATATTGAGAAAGACACATGCTCCCTTAACCATCTTTTTGCTGTTGTTGAATCGATGATGAACGTAATAGCCGAAGAAAAAGGTCTGGATTTTGGAATCCATGAAAGCAGCGGTCTGCCTGCGAATATTTACACCGACCCCGCCCGCTTACAGCAATGTTTAATCAACCTTCTGAATAATGCCATCAAGTTTACCAAAGAAGGACACGTATATTTGAAGGTCTCCTTAGTGGACAGGAAAAACCAACCATATATCTGTTTTAGTGTGGAAGATACAGGTATTGGAATTCCTCCGGATAAGCATGAAATGATTTTCAATTCATTCACCCAGGCTGATGGAAGTACTTCCCGCAAATATGGTGGTACAGGATTGGGTCTGACAATCACCAAACAGTTAGTAGAGCTTCTCGGCGGAGAAATTACTTTGACCAGTGAAGAAGGAAAGGGATCCGTTTTTTCAATAATAATACCTGTCGGTCTGGACGTAACAAAACAGCCATTCCTGGATCGACACGATATCTCCAGCCATATAGAGGCTCGAAAGGATCATAACGAAAGAAGTAGATTTTCCGGGCATGTCCTTGTTGCCGAAGATGTTGAAACAAATCAGATGTTTGTGAAGTTGTTGTTGAACCGTTTCGGTTTTGAGGTGACAATCGTGGAAGACGGAGATCAGGTGGTACAGGAAGCCCTTAGCAGGGAATTTGATCTTATATTTATGGACATTCAGATGCCGAATAAAAACGGTTACGAAGCCACAGAGGCGATTAGAAAAGCAGGGATAACAACGCCCATAATCGCCCTTACCGCCAATGCGATGAAGGGCGACGACAAAAAATGCATCGAGGCAGGCTGCAATGATTATTTAGCCAAGCCTCTTAACCGCCTCCTGCTACTGGATAAGATACGAAAATATATGTCATTGAAAGAATATAATCACGTGGAGACCGACGATTCAGTCAAGTCACAAACCTATGAAACTGATTTGTGCAGCGATGAAAACGAACAGGAAATAAAATCAGAGGATGCTATGGATATCAGTAAAGAGATTATCAGTTGGGATCGTCTTATCGATAGATTAGGGGACGAGGAATTGGTTAAGGAAGTAGTACCGATATTCCTCAAGGATAATACAAATCGTTTTGAGATGCTCACCAAAGCTATCGAAGAAGGCGATACAAAGCAGATCAAGTTTTATGCCCACGCATTGAAAGGAGCCGGTGGAAATATCGGTTCAAAACGACTATGGGATATAGCTTATGACTTGGAATGTGCCGGCAGAGAAAACGACATGGAAGCAGCCACGATACATTTTGAAGAGCTAAAAAATGTGTTTGAAAAAGTGGTAACATTTATTTCCCAGCCTGACTGGATTGAGACTGCCAAACATGAGAAGAATGTCACAGATGGGAAATTCAATCCCAATAATACCTGAAGAAGATGATCGTATTAATATTGTCTTGCCTTCATGCAAATGTTCGTAGAGTCACAGAACTCTTCGAGAAGCGGTTATCTTCAGTATGTCTTTATTGATAATTGCAGTTAGGACATCAAGCATAGGCCCGTTGCCGATAATAATATATTTTAAGAATTTTCCTGTGTACAAAAAACAAATACTTTTTGCTTTTTACCGGTTTCGCAACAGTACCGGAAACCATATGAAATCCAATTTCCCTTTACCCGATTGAATATATGGTTTATGATTCTTTTCAAAAGGGTATGGATAAATACGAAAGTTTATGATTAAATAATCCCTGATAATGAATTTAACATGGACTACGTAATCACCTGTTAATAAATGGAAGTTCTATGACAGAAACGCAAAGACTTTCAGAACAACCTCGTATTCTTATTGCGGACGACCAGCCCGACGTGCTAAAAGCTCTGCGTCTGCTGCTCAAGCCGGAAGGCTTTCAGATTGAGACGGCCTCATCCGTCGCTGAAATTATTGACTCGGTGAAAACTCACGACTTCGATGTCATTCTTATGGACCTCAATTATGTCCGAGGTCAGACTTCCGGCCAGCAGGGTCTTGATGTATTGTCAATAATTAAACAAATAGATAATACTCTCCCCATGGTTGTTATGACGGCATGGAGCAGCGTTGAACTGGCTGTCGAGGCGATGAGACGAGGCTCGCGTGATTTTATGCCGAAGCCCTGGAAGAACGAGCGCCTGCTCACGGTTCTGCACACGCAGGTCGAACTCGGTCGCTCGCTGCGAAAGGGCAGACAACTCGAACAGGAGATTGTTGACCTGAAAAACGAAGGTACTCAATCCCTGATTGCCCAGTCCCATGCGATGCAACCGGTGCTGGAGGCCATCGCCAAAGTGGGGCCGTCTGACGCCAATGTGCTTATTACAGGTGAAAACGGTACAGGAAAGGGCGTAGTGGCCCATGCCCTTCATGCGGCGTCCGGCCGAAGGGACATGAACATGGTGACGGTCAATACGGCCAGCATACCTGAGAGTGTTTTTGAAAGCGAGTTGTTCGGTCATGTCGCGGGGGCGTTTACTGATGCCAAATCGGATCGTATAGGGCGATTTAAGCTGGCCGATACCGGCACGCTTTTTCTGGATGAGATAGCCGCCATCCCGGTAAAATTACAGTCAAAACTTTTAAGGGTTCTCGAGAGCGGCGAGTTCGAGCCTATCGGTTCGTCAAAAACATATCGAGTGAATGTACGCGTACTTTCCGCCACTAATGCGGACTTGTCAACTGAGGTCGCCTCGGGAGACTTTCGTCAGGATTTGCTCTACCGTCTGAACACAGTTGAAATTCATGTGCCTTCCTTACGGGAACGTAAAGAGGACATTCCACTTTTAGCTACGCACTTTTTACGAGGTTATGTCACGAAATATCGCAAGTCGGTTACGGGCTTCGATCCCGTCGCTATGCATGCTTTATTTACCTATCACTGGCCCGGCAATGTGCGCGAACTCGATCACACAATAGAACGGGCCGTTCTGATGACACGGAACGAGCAAATACAATCCCACGAGCTTGGTCTAACCGCTAAGCCTGAAGAGAATTTACGGATTGAAAACATTACGCTCGAAGAGATGGAGCGGCGGGCCATCCGCAAAGCTATGACCCAGTTCGAGGGTGACATCAGCAAGGCCGCCGAAGCACTCGGATTAAGTCGTGGTGCATTATATCGGCGTTTGGAAAAATACCAGATCGAATAAGATGAGAATCGAACGCCAAATCCTGATTCGGTCGTTAGCGAGTGGACTTGCGGGAACTATAATAGCAATGTGGTTTCTCTGGTCCGGTGATTACTCTATACAGACACAAGTGACATTAACCATCCTGCTTCTTATTTTGTGGATGGGATTCGCTTTCAATCTAAAGGCAAAAGTAGTTTATTCTCTGCGTACACTCTCGAATCTTCTGGAAGCACTGCGAGAGGGCGATTATTCCCTGCGCATACGCGGCGCTTCTCGTGAAGATGCCCTCGGTGAGCTGATTTTGGAAGTCAACGCACTTACACGTTCTCTGCAGGAGCAGCGTTTCGGAGCGGTGGAGACAACAGCCCTGTTGCGTAAAACTCTTGCTCAGATCGATGTTGCTATGTTCGGTTTTGATCAGCAAGGGCGTTTATGCCTGGTTAATGACAGCGGGCAGAAGGTTCTCGGCGGCAGCGAAAGGGAAATCCTGGGACGTCAGGCCAATAATCTCGGGCTTGAAGTTTGCCTGGACGGGGCCACACCACGTGTGATCGACCTGGTTTTGCCGGTAGGCGTTCGCCGCTGGGAATTACGCCGGACTACTTATCGCGAAAAAGGAATATCGCACCAGCTTATATTTTTATCCGACCTGACACGAACCCTTCACGAGGAGGAACGTCTGGCATGGAAGCGGCTGATACAGATTATGCGTCATGAAATCAATAACTCACTGACGCCTATCCAGTCAGTTGCTCATACTCTACAGGACAGGGTCAGAAAAGATGCTTCACAAAATCATTGGCAGCCGGATGTTCTGGAAGGACTTGAGATTATTGCAGCTCGTTCGGATGAGCTTGGTCGCTTTATAGAATCTTATTCGAAACTAACTCGCCTGCCGGAGCCGGTCTTAGGCCAGGTAAATGTACATACGTGGATTCATCATGTGGCAGGACTTGAGACGCGGTTGAAAGTTATCGTCCATGCTGGTCCGGAAGCTACTATCGAGGCGGACAGAGGACAATTAGACCAGCTACTGATTAATTTGGTTACAAATGCAGTAGAAGCCGGACTCGATGGCAATCCGGACGGAAATGCAGAAGTCAAAGTGGGATGGCGAATCGAAGATCGACATTTGCAGGTGTGGATTGACGACAACGGTCCAGGCTTCGACGAAACCAACGATGTATTTGTGCCGTTTTACACGACCAAAGCAAAAGGTTCCGGTATCGGTCTGGCCCTGAGCCGTCAGATCGCCGAAGCACACGGAGGATACCTCACTCTCGAAAATCGTTCCGATGAAATGGGATGCCGCGCCTGTCTTTGGCTACCCGTTGCAGCGACTTAATTTCAACCGAAATTCAATGATAAAAATATATGAAAATTTCACCGTTCAAACAAAAAAACATACGTGATATTCTTTCATGGATTAAAACAGAGACGGATATGATTCAGTGGGCCGGTTCGATATTTTCCTGGCCTTTGACACAAAAACAATTTCGTGAGCATCTTAACTCAGCAAAAGCAAAATACCCAACTCTATACTCATTTGGATTTTACGAAGGTAATAAAATTATCGGTTATTGTGAGATATCCGACTATCGTTGTAACCACCGTTCGGCAATGCTTTCTCGTGTCTTGATTTCCCCAAAGAATCGTAATAAGGGGCTTGGTGAATTTATGTTAAAAGAGATTCTCCATTATGGTTTTAATGAACTCGATCTTAACCGAATAGGTCTGGGTGTATTCGATTTCAATACACCTGCAATTCGATGTTATACGAAAGCAGGCTTCATCCTTGAAGGCACCTTAAGAGAATATGCAAAAGTTGGTGATAAATATTGGAATTGTCATATAATGAGCATGTTGCGAAAAGAATGGAAGCAGTAAAAAACTGTTTATTTTCCAGCCAAATAAAACTTTTATGATTTAGAGAACAATATTTTATCAAAGGACAATAATGCCGCACATTATCATAAAACTTTATCCCGGGCGTACAGAGCAACAGAAACAGCAACTCGCTGAAGCCATTACTGAGGATGTGATATCAATTACCGAATGCGAAGAAAAATCCGTATCCCTGGCTTTTGAAGAAATCGAACCCGCCGATTGGGCAGAGAAAGTCTATCGACCTGAAATCCTGGATAAACAGGATAAATTATATAAAAAGCCAGGATATAATCCATTTAAATAGTTAATCTCTAATTTCTTCAAATCCATCCCAACAACTGTTCATTTTCGGGCGCCCCTTTCCTAATTCCGGACACAAAGATACCAGCAAAATCATCATTTCAAGCTAAAAACAGTGGAAATAATGGTATAAATTACTGGCACAGTCGTTGCTTTTGTCTTTGGTATGGATATACCAAGAAAAAACTCAAAACGTAAACGTATAATACGCCGCACTATCTATATCACTGCCGGGCTCATACTTATCGCCATAGTGAGTCTGGGTCTTTCCCGCCTGGAGCCGGCTGCACCATCTGTGGACAGGCGTACTCAATGGATCGAAACGGTCAAACGAGGCTCCATGTTGCGCCAGGTTAGAGGAGTTGGCACACTGGTTTCTGAGGATGTATTAGTTGTACCGGCAACCGTTGGAGGCCGTGTAGTTAAGATACTGGTCGAGCCTGGTGCAATAGTAGATGCCAACACTGAAATCTTGGAGCTAAGTAATCCGGAATTACAGCTTCAATGGCTCGATGCTCAGTCAAAACTAAATTCGGCCAAGGCACAGTTGACCGCCCGTAAAACCCAGTTGCAGGACCAATTATTGGGAATGGAAGCTGAGCAGGCCAGAATGGAAGCCGATATCAGAGAGGCAAAACTCAGGCTGGAAGTGGACAAGAAACAGTTCGAGGACGACCTGATTTCGGAACTGAACTTCTCTCTTTCCAAAGCTCGTGTTGAGGAACTGGAAAAACTCTCGGAAATCAGTAAAAAACGGCTTACCATGTTTCGTGACCAAACAAGCACTGCACAATTGGCTGAATTTGAAGCTGCCGTGCAACAGGCTGAATCACAGTATAACCTAAGAGAAAGTCAAATCGATTCTTTACATGTTCGTGCCGGTACATCCGGAGTTTTGGCCTCTGTCAGGGAGAAAATAGAGTTAGGCCAATCAGTTTCCGTCGGGGCAATACTGGCAAGGATAACAAATCCCAAAAAACTTAAAGCCCAGTTAAAAGTCCCGGAAGTACAGGCCCGCGATGTGATTATCGGTTTATCAGCGGAGGTAGATACATATAACGGCACTGTTACAGGAACCGTTTCGCGTATCGATCCGACGGTCATGGAAGGTAATGTAACGGTAGATCTCAAATTGAATGGGGAATTACCGGATGGAGCCAGACCGGATTTATCTGTAGTTGGTACGATAGAAATCGAGCGGTTGAACGACATAATATATGTAGGCCGGCCGGTTTTTGCCTCCAGCCAGGCAACGGTAGAGCTATTCAAGCTGGTAGAAGACGGCAAATATGCCATACGCACGCGTGTACAGCTCGGGCGCAGCTCGGTAAGCACGATCGAAGTCATTGAAGG
>CAYVXS010000130.1:0-7787 GCA_964454885.1 uncultured Pirellulales bacterium | reverse complement strand
ACTGCCGCGATGGCTGTGCGGCCTCGAAATTCCAACTGGGCTCTTATCTTATCACGACAATAAAGGCCCGTCAACTAATAGAATAATTTCTTTTTGAAAAACTTGTATTCTTGCAAAAAAAGTGCAGAGCGGAGTTAAAAAAAGACCCCTTCGATTCGGAAGAGGTCTTTTTAATATCATGACTTTATTTTATTAGCAGTCTGCAGGTAAAGTTACTTTGCAGTTTTTGTCGGCAGGTCTTTACGGCAGGCAACCGCTCCGTAATATCCGATAACGACAAAGGCGACCAGCGGCACAAAATATGCGAGATTTATACTGGCTGTCTTATCGGAGACATAGCCCTGAATCTGTGTCAGGACCGCTCCGCCTGCAATTGCCGCGATTACACCGGCTCCGCCTAATTTAGTATCGTTTCCAAGACCGCGAACGGCCAGGCCGAAGATCGTCGGGAACATCAACGACATACAGCCGGAGATACCGACAAGGGCGACGCAACCTACAATGCCACCGCCCAAAGCGACGATACAGCAAAAAACAATCGCGATTCCCGATAGGTATGCCAGCAGTTGGCCCGGCCTGATGAATTTCATTAACCATGTGCAGACGAATCGCGATAACACAAAAACAATGATCCCCGCCAGATACCATTTACTACCGAGACTTTCGGCCGTGACACCTTCGCCGGCGGCATCGGCAACTTCCTGGAGATTCAATTCCTGCATGACGTAGCGGATCGTAAACGACCAGACGCCGATTTGAGCACCGACGTAGAAGAACTGCGCGACGACGCCCCACATGTAATGGCGATTGCGGATAAGCCTGCCGAGCGTACCGATAAAGTCGATTCGCTTGTCTTCCTCGTAAGCTTTAGGCATCTTCGTCAATAAAATCGCGACCCACGTTGCCAACAGAATCAGTCCGACAACCACATAGGTCATCGTGACCGCGTGTAATTCCTGGCGCTGTAGAATTTCCAGGGTGGCGGAATCCATGGCGGCACGGTCTTCGGCCGTAGCCTTACCAAGATGTTTGAGGATAAAGAACTGGCTGACAATAATCCCTGCGATCGAGCCTAACGGATTGAATGACTGTGCCAGATTCAGCCGGCGCGTGCCTGTTTCTTCCGGTCCCATGGCTACGATGTACGGATTGGCCGCTGTTTCCAGGAACGACAAACCACCAAAAAGTATCCATATCGCCAACAGGAAAAAATAGTAGGTTAGCTGTGGATGATTAGTATGGCTGAGCATTGCCGGGTAGAAACTAAGGGCGCCGAGAACATATAAACCCAGGCCCAATAGTACACCGGACTTGTAGCTGAATTTCTTGATGTAGATAGCGGCGGGGAAAGCAATGACCCCGTATCCGCCGAAATAGCAGACCACCTGGATCCATGCGGTCTTGGTGTCCGTCATACTCATGATTCGCTTGAATGCCGCCAATAGTGTATCGGTCATGTTGTTGGCCAGTCCCCACCAGGCGAAAAGACTGGTTAGAAGAATAAAAGGCCATAGGATATTAAGCGGCACTAATGACGGTTTTGTTCCTTGATTGCCGGAGGAAGGTGTCTCTGCCATACGTAATCCCTTTATTGAAAATAATTTTCATTTTATCTGAGCATTGCGGCGGTTCAGAGCTATAAAAACCATGACACAATAAGGCCTCTTTGAACCAGCGTCAAGTAGATTTTTCCCGCCTGGATTAAGCTTGACGAACAAGGAAAGTTCGACTACCTTGGAAATACCAAAGGATGGCGGGGGAAACGATTTTTTGAAAGGTAAAGACAGATGCTTAAGAATATTCCTGATGTAATATCCCCTGAACTTATGTTCGTTCTTATGGAGATGGGGCACGGCGATGAAATCGTCCTGGCCGACGGTAATTTCCCCGCCGCCGGCGTTGCGCAAAGACTCATTCGGTGCGACGGCCACGGCGTGCCTGAGATTCTGGAGGCGGTTCTGAAATTTTTCCCCTTGGATATTTATGTCGAGCAGCCGGTGGCGTTAATGAGCGTGGTTCCGGGTGACAATACTAAACCGACCATCTGGGAAGATTATCGAAAGATAATAAAAGCGAGCGGCGAAAAATTCACCGATTTCGAGTTCGTTGAAAGGTTCGCTTTCTATGAAAGAGCACAGGATGCCTATGCCGTTGTTGCCACCAGCGAAAAAGCCCTGTATGCCAATATCATTCTCAAAAAGGGCGTTATAAAATAGCCATTGGCGGTTATCACCGGATTAGCTTTACTTGCCGTTTTCGTGAAAAATAATCAGATTTTGGCCAACACTTCTATATCCCTGCGCATTATAATCTTAGAAAATAAGAAATATTTTGCGGAGTATAAGGCTGTGTAGTGAATGAAATAATTGTGGATTTTACGGTTTTGGAAAATCTCCCTGCAAATGACCGGATATCGGAATTAAATCTTGTAGATATATTCCTTGCTGAGCGTGAGCGGTTAAAACGGGTCATCGCAGGTATGGGATTAAACGCTGCGGATAGTGAAGATGTGCTGCAGGATGTCTCAATTAGGGCGTTAAAACAAACCGAAAAGTTGGGGGACAAAGCAGGAATGTGTTCGATGGCTGATAAGGGTAACAATAAACCAGTGCTTAGCCGAGCATCGAAGGCGGCGGAGTTTTCGCCGAAAGGCCGGAGAAATCCTCAAGAGAAGACAGGAAAGTAAAATATATCAGACGGATAAAAATGTAGTCCTAACAGAGGAGCTTGAAATTGTGCGAGAGAGCTTGCAAAAGTTAGATGAATCTTTGTTGGGGCCGGTAGTACTGCGATATTTTTGTGACCTGGATTCGAACAAGATAGGTGAAATATTGGAAGTGAATCCATCAACTGTAAGAAGTCGATTGCGAGACGCGAGACTGATTCTCGCTAAACAATTGCTGGAACGAGGTGTTGAGCCATGATAGGAAAATCGTGTGAAGATATTCAGGAAATACTGGTCGATTATGCCGATGGCGAACTTTTACCCGGGCAATCGAGCGAAGTGACCGAGCATTTGGAAACGTGTGAAAAATGCCGGAAGTTGCTGACAGCTTTGCAAAAGTCACTCGATCTTGCGACAGTTGTTTGGGAAGATAACCTCAAAGAGGCGGAAGTTGTAAAGATTCCAGTCCGGCAGAAGACGAGGAAAATTCACTGGTTCCGATATGCAGCAGTTGCGGCGAGTATTTTGATTGTGGTGACAACTTCGATTGTGTGGCGTGAAATTAGCAAACCTCAAAATGCCGAGCTTAGTTTCGATGAGATTGAAAGAAATATCTCCGAATCGGCCAACGCCGCCCGGTTGTTGGCTGCGACGGAACTTTTGACCGATTACCCCGATGCAAAAGAGATTGTACAGCAGCAGTATCGTTATATTGCCGAAACGTATCCGCGGACACCTGCAGCGGCAGAAATAAAATTGAAAAATCAATAATGTAAGATGTCATTCCCGCGAAAGCGGGAATCCATTGCATCACAGTGTTTGTGGATCCCTGCCTTCGCAGGGATGACAAGTTACTTATAGGAGAACAAAAAATGATTAGCTCAAAAAAAATCCATCTTTTGATTATTGTTATCTTGACCTGTATTATTGTGCCTGTCTTCGCCGCCGAGCCGAACGAACCAAACGAACCTAAAACGGAGCTTAAGTTTAAAATAGACGATTCAAGACAGAGATGGCGTATAGGAAGTCAGCCCGGCAGAGGACCAATTAAACCTATGTATGTAGCAGAATTATTTGTCAAAAAATATGGTAATATACCTGAGGGAGGTAGTTATGGTAACTTTGACAGGCTTTTACAAACCGAGATTAGCAAATCTATGACATCTAATCAAAAAGAGTTTATCAAAACATCAAGTAGTTATAGTGTCACGGGCGAAAATTTATCCAATATGCCGATTGGTTATCTCACAATTCGTTTATATGCCGTAAGTCAGGAGGATGCAAAAAAAATGGCTCTTGCTTTTATTGAATTATTGAATGAAAGGGCTAAAGAAAGAATAAAACATCAGGAAGATGGTATCCGTAAAATTGAGGAAAGAATAGCCCAAGCGAAAAAGGTACTTCCTGAAAAACAAAAACAGCTAAAAGAGATTGAGCAAAGTTATCGAAGTATTAAAGAGGCCACTCACCAATTTTCCTCTGATGGTGAGGCGTCTCGCCAGGCGAAAACAAGCATTGTCGAAATGGACAAAACACTTAATGCGCTTGATATTGAACTGGCCGGTATTCGAGAAAAGCTTAAGGCTATCGAGAAGTATCGGAGTGAGGCGAATCTCCGCGACAAGCTCAATGAGATGTATATCGAGCTTATGATTGAGCTAAGCGGATTGGAAGCAAGAAAAAAAGCGACAGAGAAAATTCATAGGTTAGAACAAGAATTTCTTAACTTGTTCAACGAACGAGATATGCTCAGAGAAGAGGTTAATGAGTTAGATAAAACAAGTGAAATAAAAATTGATTATAACTGGCGGGATAATCCATCACCGGAGATGTTGCCGCCGAAGGTTTATCAGGATACGGTTACGATTTATCCGGTGATAACGAATAATTAATAAATATAAAAGAATTTGCTCAAATTTCTGACGATTTCTCTTGACAAAATGAGGCAAAGATGGTTTAATATTATCATTATGAAACAGATTAACCGCAAAAATACCAATGGTTGGTGGTGGCCTGAAGGATAGAATCCGACGGGCAAGCGGTAATTTGCTATAAAAAAATAATGTTATATGGAGAACGCAGCCTGTTGGAAAAAAACAGGCTGCGTTTTTTTTATTTGAGTTTTTAGTGAATAACGGCTAAAAGATGGCGATAAGAGGTAGAGAATATGGAACATTACAGGCAGATAATTAACAATGCCCGGCCGGGGCAGATAATCCCGATTGTCAAACAGATAAAGATAGCCGAGCCGGTCGATTTTTTCGCCAAGCTCAGTAACTATGGCCGGGCCAAAAACTGCTGTCTATTCGAATCCAGGGAGCACCTGTCCGGCCCCGCCGCGCCGGGAGTAATCAGCTTCGGTACAGCCAAACCGGCGCTTTATCTTGCCGGAGCCGGTGCCGATTTTAAGATTCATGCTTTGAGCAAAACCGGCAGGCGAATATTAGGTTATCTGACAGAAAAGGCCCAGCAAAGATTCGACTTTTGCGAGACGGTCGAATTCGGGCCGGGAGCGATTACCGGCCGAATAAAGAGAGAGGAAAAAACCGTTGATGAACAGAGCCGACTCAAGAGTATCAACCAGATGGACGTCCTCAGAGCGGTGGCTTTTGCCTTCAATTTGGCCAGCAAGCCGTTCCGTGTTACCTGCGGGCTGCTCGGGGCATTGAGCTATGATTTCATCGACCAGTTTGAAAAACTGCCGGCCAGTAAAGACGACCTGTTAGGTAATCCCGATTATGAGCTGTATTTCGCGGACAATATCTTTTTAATGGATCATTCGAGCGGCCAGGGGTATGTGATTGTTAATTGTGTTATCACAAACGGCGACCGTGAAGAGGCGGTTGCTGAGGCACAGGACAGCTTCGATTATTATTTCAATATTGCTCGTTTCGATACACCACATGGTCAAAAATTCGAAGACTCATTACCGAACGCATCGAGTGATACCAACCAGGATGAGTATGAAGGGATGGTAAAAAGTGCAAAGAAACATATTATTGACGGGGATATTTTCCAGGTGGTTTTGAGCCGAACGATAACAGAGCCGTGCCCGGATGAACCGTTGGATGTCTATAAACGGTTGAGGGAATTGAATCCGTCGCCGTATATGTTTTATTTAAATATGCAAAGCACGATATTGATGGGCTCCAGCCCCGAGTTGAACCTGCGGGTCAGCGGTACGGAAAACCGCAGCGTGGAAATTCGCCCCATAGCCGGGACCAAGCCCAGAGGCCGGCACGAAGGGAAAATCGATCCCGATACGGATTTCAGGTACGAGGCGGAGTTGAAAATCGACCGCAAGGAGTTGGCCGAGCACATGATGCTTGTCGATTTGGCACGTAATGATATTGCCCGCGTGGCCGAACCCGGCAGCCGGGTCGTGACAGAACTTCTGACGGTGGAAAAATACGAATCCGTCCAGCATTTGGTGAGTAATGTCAAGGGCACACTCGCAAAAGACCTCGATGCACTCAGCGCGTATCTTGCCACGATGAATATGGGGACATTGACGGGTGCCCCGAAAATCGAGGCGATGAAACTGATTCGACTACTGGAAAAAACCAAGCGAGGCTACTACGGCGGGGCAGTCTGTTATCTGACGGTCGATGGCCAGTTCGATAGTTGTATTACTATAAGAAGTCTGCAAGTCAGGGACCATACAGCTTATATCCGGGTCGGTGCCGGTATCGTACACGATAGTGTCCCCAAGACCGAATTCGAGGAGACAGAACATAAAGCCGGTTCGTGCCTGCGTGCGATTCGTGGGAAATAACAATAATGAACGGACTCCTGTTTTTACAGGAGTGACGATAAGGGGTGAAAAATATTTTATGGAAAATAAAAGTAGAAAAGTATTATTTATCGATAATTTCGATTCCTTTACATACAATCTGGTGGATGATTTTTGTAAACGCAACTGCCAGGCAAGAGTTTACCGTGCCGATACCGAGCTCGAGGAGCTTAAACGCGTTGCCGACGAGTTTGACCCGGACTTGCTTGTGATTTCTCCCGGGCCGGGAACACCGGATTCGGCGGGTGTCTCACTCGCAGCGGTGGGGCACTTCAAGGATAAATTGCCGATATTGGGTGTGTGCCTGGGTCATCAAGTGATTGTACAGCATTTTGGCGGTAAGGTCGGCCATGCCCCTAAGCCGATGCACGGCAAGCCCTCGCGGGTGACACATAACGGCGAGAACATTTTTGTCGGGATAGAGAATCCCTTGCAGGCGGGTCGTTATCACAGCCTGGTTGCGGTCGAGATGCCTGATTGCCTGGAGACAACCGCCGAGTATGACGGCATTGTGATGGGCGTCCGGCATAAAGAGCTTCCCATATTCGGCGTGCAGTTCCATCCGGAAAGTATTCTGACTCCCGCCGGTGGAAAGATTATCGAAAATATTCTTTCCATTGCCCAGACAGAGAAGATTGGATAGGAAAGGAGAAAAATGGCTACGATAACAAAGTATCTGGAAATCATTTTGAATGGCGGCGATCTGACTTTTGATCAGGCGAAAGAGCTTCAAGACCTGGTGTTCAACGGCGAAGTGACGGAAGTCCAGGTGGCGGCGTTTCTGGCGGCAATGAGAATGAAGCGTGCGACGTCTTACGAGATCGCCGGTCTTGCCCAATCGCTTCGCGAACACGCGGTGCATGTCGAAACCGGCATCGACAACCTTATTGACACCTGCGGAACCGGCGGTGCCTCTGTTAAGACATTCAACGTTTCGACTGCTTCCGCATTAGTAGCGGCCGGCGCCGGGGCCTACGTGGCAAAGCACGGCAACCGCGGTATCACAAGCAAGTGCGGCTCTGCCGATGTTCTGGAAGAGTTAGGCGTCAATATCGACCCGGGGCCTGATGTAGTTGCCGAATGTATCCGGCAGGCTCATATTGGTTTTATGTTCGCGCCGAAGTTTCATCCTGCGATGAAGTTTGTCCAGCCTATTCGAAAGAGTCTCGATTTCAGGACCGCCTTTAACATTCTTGGGCCGTTGGCAAATCCCGCCGGTGTCACAGCGCAGGTTATGGGCGTTGCCGAAGAGGCGCTTCTCGATAGGATATGTGAAACGCTTAAAATGCTGGGTGCTAAAAGAGCAATGGTCGTTCATGGACAGGGAAT
>CAYVXS010000129.1:0-7806 GCA_964454885.1 uncultured Pirellulales bacterium | reverse complement strand
TGTGCCTGGTTGGAGGTGATGTAATCGCGCGATTGTCTTATAACCTGGGTTTGTTTATCTGGATTTTTCAGACTCTCTATGGGATAGTTTTGTGTTCGCTCGTTTTGAATTTTGCCGCCTTTGGCAAATTCACTTTTTATTGTCTTTTTTCCGACATCTTCTTTTTCCTCGGATTTTGATGCCGGTATTATCTGAGATGATTCAGCATTGAATTTAAAATCGAGCTTGTACGGATCCGAATCGACCTTGTCGAGTATAGGTACCAAATTGTCTTCTACATTTTTAGTATTTAGAATCGCTTCGGCATAAAGTTTCTCATCACGATTGGTGACAGTCTGAGATTGTTGTTGCTGTAAAAAGACGTTGGGTGTTGTAATCCTGCCGTCAGGTTGAATCTGAAAATTGTAATAAGCCAGTCCGTGCTCAAATTGGTCGGCCAAAGGTGATCGCTCTATTGTCGTTTGCTGTTGCTCTCTGGCCACAGCACTATCGGGGAAATAAAAATACTGGTAATCTGTATAAGGCCTTTTTTGCTCTTTCTCCATGAACTCATCGAGTTTGTGTTTGACGTCCTGCCTGATTTGCTCTGCCACTTCTGCGAATTCACCGATACGCGTTCCCTCAAGACCCTGCTCCCATATCCGGATAGAATGATATCCCAGCCACCCCATTCCGCATACGGCGGCAAGAATAATCACCGATAATATTGTAAGCCATTTATACATTTCTTTAATTGTTATACTGGAAAATTATATTAACTGTTTTCATATTTGTAACCTGCGCCGCGAACGGTTTTGATAATTTCAGGATTCGCAGAATCTCGCTCGATTTTACTTCTGAGCTTGGCGATGTGCATGTCCATCGTTCGGGTGCCCAGGTCGGTCATCGTATCGTTCCAGACCTCTTTATAAAGTTCTTCCCGACTGATTATGCGGTTCGGATTGGCGGCGAAATACCGGATAATGGCCGCTTCGCGTTTGGTAATTTCAATTTCATCATTATTGCATCTGACTTTCAAAGCGGCACAGTCAACATCCAGATTAGCAAATTTGAACGTTTGCCCGACAGCCCTTGCCGGGTCCGTGCGGCGAAGCACCGCCTTGATTCGCGCCAGCAACTCTTCGAGAGAAAAAGGCTTTGTGATATAATCATCTGCTCCAAGATTCAGACCGGCGATTTTTTCCTTTTCCTGTCCCTTGGCCGTCAACATTAAAATCGGAGTTTGCAATCCTTCCTGCCGCCATTTAGCACATAGCTGCTCGCCGCTTATTTTCGGGAGCATCAGATCGAGCAGAATCAAATCAAATTGTCGCTCGGCGACAGTTCGCTCGGCTTCAAGACCATCTTCGGCAACCACGGCGGAGAATCCGTGATATTCCAAAAAATCCACCAGCGCCGAGCGGATATTTTTTTCGTCTTCGACGACTAAGATTGATGCTTTCGGTTTCATGTTCACACCTTTCTATTTTCCGTAGTTCCTTAAGGTATCGCTTTGGGACTACGAAGCGAGAGTCTCTATTTATATTATAGACTAAATTGAAGCCGATGATTTGTAAATACTATGTAAAAAAGTCATGGGGGGATTTTACACCCATTTTACTGCTCTCTCAGCCGGTCCTGTTGTATTATTTATATAGTGAAGCTAACAATTCTATAAACATTTTTTGAAGGGAAATAAAGATGGGAAAAAACATAACAAAGATAAAGTTGGCTTTTGCCGTGAGAACGGCCCTGGTGTTCGCGGCTGTTTTAGGCCTCATGCCTCCAGTGACATTTATATGTGCGGATGAGCGGGAGGCCGTGCAATCCAGGGATGATATGGAAAAAGAACACAGTGACATATACAGCCTGTCGGGACCTTATACATGTAAGAACCTGACGATTTTTCTCGTTCATACCGATATTAAAGATAATAATATGAAATTCATGACACTCGAGGAGGCTTTGAGCCGGAAAAAGGCGATTGTTACCGAAACGGGGACGGTCAATACCCTTGCCATCGAGAACGTCTCGGGTGATGTGCACATTTATATCCAGTCAGGGGATATAGTACGCGGCGGGAAACAGGACCGCACACTTGGCACCGATTACGTGATTGGGCCCAAATCAGGTAAAATTCCCATAAGCTCTTTTTGTGTCGAGAGAGGTCGATGGCAAAAAAGAGGGAATGAGGGAGTTAATGAATTTTCCGTATCCAACAGGATTTTGCCTTCGAAAGGTTTAAAAATTGCAGCCAATTATAATAATTCACAAAGATACGTTTGGGATGAAGTCGATTCCTTCCAGAATAAGCTGAGCAGCAATCTCGGCAAATCGGTCAAATCGGAACAATCCGCATCCAGTCTGCAACTGACGCTCGAAGATAAGGACGTTGACAAGGCCGTACAGGAATATATAAATCTGTTTTCCAACCTCGTAAAAAACGGCGGCGGTGCGGTCGGATTTGCATTTGCGATCAACGGTAAAGTTGAAGGCGCCGAAATATATTCTTCGAGAGAACTATTCGAAAAACTCTGGCCGAAGCTTCTGCAGGCCTGCACATTGGAAGCCGTTGCTGAAATGCAAAAAACGGAAGAGTTTGTTATTCCCGCGGCTAAGGATTTTCGTGCTTTCCTGCAGGACGATGAGAAAGCCGAGATTTCTGAAAAACTCATAAATGAGCAACTTAAACTGGTCACTCGCCTGAGTAAAGAAAGGATAGTTTTTGAGACTTATAGCCAGGGCCGGCGGCAGGCGCTTCATAAAAGCTACATCCGTGCGGATAAGGATTCACTGAGGCAGGGTACACAGTCGGGAACAAACTCCCGGATAAGGCAACACCCCTCGGTGTTGAACCGACAACAAACGCAGGAACAGCGGCGGTAGAACAAAAAATTGTAAAATAACAATGTTGAATTTATTAAGGAGATGAAAATGAATCCTGCAAGTCAAAACAAACAAATGTTGTCCGTATTTATTCTTGTGTTTTGTGTGATACTGCCGGTTCAGGCAGGCTCGACAAATAAAGTATCCGGGACTGCTTTGGCGAATATGCCGGTGAAAGAAGTCACCGTATTTAAGGATGGACATGCCTTTGTGTTGCACGAAGGTTCGATGCCGACGGATGCCGATGGCAATGTCGTGCTGGATTATCTGCCGACGCCTGTTATAGGGACATTCTGGAGCTACTCGGCACAAACTAACGCCCGGCTCACCGGCGTTGTCACCGGCAGGCGTATTGTCTCTTTTGATAGAACCGCTCTGAATATTCCCGAACTTATTCGGGCGAACGTCGGCGCCAGGGTCCGTATTGCGGAGGCCGGACTCAGCGCCTACGAGTGTGTTATTTTCAGGATTCCTTCACAAAGCTCGCAGGAACTTTCTCGAACCAATCCGCCTTCGGAATCACTCTCACTGTCCCAGCCGGGTAATATCGTCCTGTTAAAATTCGAGGGCGGGATAAAAGCCGTTCCAATTGACAATATCCGGGAAATAACTTTTCTCGAAGAGCCTAAGCCGACTCTGGCCCATGAAGAATTCCGGAACATAATGACGCTCAAACTCGATTGGGGGCGGAGAGAGCCGGCAAAAACGGCGAATGTGGGTATGGTCTATGTCCAGCGCGGCATTCGATGGATACCGAATTACCGTATTGACATAGGTGGCGACGGCAGGGCGGTCGTCAAACTTCAGGCGACAATCATTAACGAGCTGACCGATATCGAGGATGTTAAAGCGCATCTTGTCATCGGCGTACCGAAGTTCGCATTCGAGGAAACGCCCGACCCTATATCGCTGCAGCAGACAGTAGCGCAGCTTTCAAGCCACTTCCGAAGGGACAGTCAAAGCGCTTATGCCTTTTCGAATATGATAATGAGCCAGGCGGATATGCCTGTACGCCGTATTGATACTCCCCGGAACAATGAAACTATCGACCTTGGTCCCGATGTGGCCGAGTCTGCAAAGAACGAGGACTTGTATGTTTTTACTTTGGAGCATGTCACCTTAAAAAAAGGCCAGCGGATGGTCGTACCGGTCGCCGAATATAAACTGAAGTATCGGGATGTTTTTGTGCTCGATTTGCCGTTTGGTCCGCCGCCCGAAGTTAGGCAGCGTTTCAATAACGATCAGACGGCACAATTGGCAAGGCTGTATCATGCGCCGAAGGTTATGCACAAGATTCGCCTGGCCAACGATGCCGAATGTCCTTTGACGACCGCACCGGCATTGATTCTTAACCAGGGTCGTCTCATCGGTCAAAGCATGATGACATATACCGCCGTTGGTGCATCGAGTGACCTCGAGCTGACCGTTGCCGTTGATATAACTGTCGAAAGGCAGGATGTGGAAACCGAACGCATAAACGATGCAGCCAGATGGGACGGCAATATTTACGCCCGGAGCAACCTTACAGGTACAATTTCCCTGACTAACCACAGCGCCAAAACCGTTGATTTGGAGATCCGACGATCCGTGTTAGGTAATATAGACAGCGCAAGCGACGATGGCAAAATTGAGCACCTTGGCAGGCAGGAGGGCGGCTGGATGACAACTGATGACTATCCGTTCTGGTGGAGCTGGTACAACTGGCCGTACTGGTGGTACCGCTTTAACGCCATTGGTCGCGTAAGTTGGCAGCTAAAACTGGAGCCGGAGCAAAGCATCGAATTAGAGTATAAATACCATTATTTCTGGCGCACTTAGAGATTGTTAATTATTTTCCGGCGGTTAAGGTGGCTTCGACACTTCACGCACCTTTATAGGTAGTGATGCTGTCTGTTGGCTGTCGATGGATAAATCGATCCTGTATTGGCCGGGTTTGCTGAATCTTGGGCCGTGGATATTAAGGATAATGTCACGGCTTCTTTGATGTTTCTGTACGCTCATTCTTTTTCAAGCATCCATTTTTATTCCAACGATATCGCCAAATACCACAGATTAAATGCTGTTCTTAGTATAAGCATTGTAAAAAGAAGAATCAGAAAGATGCCTTAAAGCCCATTTCCGGTTATTTTCTTAACCACAAAAACAATCCGGACAGTTAATTATCAAAAGGTGGGTTCGAGCAAATTCACCTGTGGAATTAAGCATTATGCCTATATAGGTCCGGCGACTCCAAATGTTATTTTCATACACATGAAGAGTGAAGAGAATTATCGAAGGTCAAATATTTGTTGAGTTTTAGAAGGGAGCAGAATTATGAATAGATCAATAACATATCAATTTCAAACGGATCAGGAAAAAGATATTTCAGTATTGCCTATCAAAACTCAGTCTTTATGTCCGGAGTGTTTAGCGGTAATTGATGCCCAAATCAATGATGTGGACGGTATGGTTTATATGGATAAGTACTGTCCTGTGCACGGCTTCTGTCAGGAGCTTATCAGCAGAGACACTGAATTCTATAAGTTAATACTTGAACGGGACCTGTCTTTCGGCAGGGGAGTTACAAATCCTTTGAAAGGCAAACAAGCTGCCTGTCCGAACGGATGCGGAGTATGTAGTGAGCATTTGAGTCCTCCGATGATGGTGAATATCGACCTGACCAATCGCTGCAATTTGAATTGCCCTGTCTGTTTTGCCAATGCAAGCGCTACGGGTAAAGTAATAGAGCTGGACATAGAGCAGGTTCGAACAATGCTGGATGCAGCCTGCAGTACCGATAAGGTCAAACCGGTCTGCTTTCAATATACCGGGGGCGAACCTACGATACACCCTGATTTTTTGGAGGCGTTGCGAGCGGCCAAAGAACACAATTTCACACAAATACAGGTAGCTACGAACGGTATTACATTTGCAAGGGATGTGGGATTTGCAGCCCAAGCGAGCGAAGCAGGTCTTAATGTGGCATATCTTCAATTTGACGGATTAGACGACCAGGTTTATCTACAAACACGAGGCCGGGCTTTGCTGGATGTGAAAATCAAGGCGATAAAAAATCTTTACAGTGCGGGAATCCGGACAGTATTGGTCCCTACTATAGTCAGGGGAGTAAACGACAACCAGATTGGTGCGATTACCAGGTTTGCAATAGAGAATATTAATGAGATTATCGGAATAAGCTGGCAGCCTGTTGCTTTTACAGGAAGGATTGATTATAAGCAGCGTCTCGCTCGACGTTTCACACTTTCTGACCTTGCTTTCGAAGTACAGCGTCAAACCGGTTTGGTTGATATGTACCGGGACTGGTACCCGTTCTGCTTCGCCGGGCCTTTTGCGCAATTGCTCGAAGAGATTACCGGTGAACCTCAGTTGACCTTGAGTTGTAACCCGACCTGCGGTGTAGTTACATACCTGGTTGTAAGCAATGATCGAAAAGAGATTTTACCAATCCCGGCTTTTGTGGATGTTGACTTACTCATGGTGAAAATTGCCGAAATAATTGAAAATTTGAAGAACCACAGATATTTTCATAAGCTTAGTTTATTGCAAAAACTGCGTGGATTAAAAAAATATTATCATGCAGATTTGGGGCCGTCGCAATGGACTTTCGACAACTTCGTTGACTTTATAATGGACTTCATCGATTTCAGAAAAAGATACGGCAATAACAAATCCCGAATAGATGCCACGGCACAGAGGCAGTATAAAATACTGCTAATGGCAAGTATGCATTTTCAGGACGTTTATAACTATCAGATTGACAGGGTGAAGCGATGTGTGGTGCATTATGCCGCTCCGGACGGCCGAATGTATCCATTTTGCTCTTACAACAGCGGCCCCTGTCACCGTAACCGGATAGAACGGCAGTTTATGAAACCGGCTGTACAGAACCTTGCAGACGCGTAGGAGGTCCTGTCGTTGGTCAGCTTCACGCTTGGACTTCAGTGAGTGTTCAGGATTCTTAGGTCGGTTTCATAAATTTCGCTTTAAAAGTTACTTCCATGACCATTCAATCCGGCAGGTTTCAAACTTAAGTAATTTTGATTTGTAAATGGAGTATTTTGCCTGCTTTCATGTAAAGAACAAAACGATTAAAAAGATTGTATCGTTTAAATAATGAATGAACGTGTTTTTGGAAATTTTTTTAAGGAGGTTTATCATGGCTTTGTTATCTACAAAAAGAAAAGAAAAGAATGGGGACCCTTTAGCTCGGTTCCATGAAGAGATTGATGATTTGTTCGGCGATTTCTTTACTGACTGGGATATGCCGTTATCAAGAGGAAATCGCTGGCCGGTACTTGACATCGCTGAAAATGAAAGTGAATTCATCGTTAAGGCCGAAGTACCGGGTTGTAATACCGAAGATATCGAAATCTCTGTTCATGACAACCGGCTTACAATCAGTGGGGAAAAGAAACAGGAAGAAGAGAAAAAAGAAAAAGGTTATTACCACTTCGAACGTTCGTACGGCAGCTTCAGGCGGGACATCAATCTGGGAGGTAATGTAAATCCGAACAAGATTGAAGCCTCCTGTAAGAACGGTGTGCTCACCATTAATCTGCCGAAGACGGAAAAAACCAGGTCGGTGAAGGTTAAAGTAAAAGATCAATAACATCGAACCAACTGATTCGGTATTCCGAATTGTTCATCCGGAGCGTGCATTCAGTTAAATATACGCAGGGTAAAATAGTCATGGCTACGAAAGTATTTATGCTTGGGTGGGAGTTCCCGCCATTTATAAGCGGGGGACTCGGTACTGCCTGTTACGGCCTGACCAAAGCTATGAGCCGGATGGGGACAGGAATAACATTCGTTCTGCCTAAATCGGCAGGCGAATCCGGCACCGGCAGTCACGTTAAAATGCTGAGCGCCGAAGGACATATCGAATCCAAATATTCAGGTGAATTGCAGGGTGTACGGTTCAGGACGATATTATCAACTCTG
>CAYVXS010000128.1:3438-7827 GCA_964454885.1 uncultured Pirellulales bacterium | reverse complement strand
GCCCTCAGGCTAAGGAGTATCATTATGAAAAATCCATTTGTAAAAATAGCCGCAGCAGCGGTAATTATTATTGCAGCAGTAATAGCATTGAATCCTATTGGAAGCAGCGTTACCTGGGCACAGGTTGTCAAGCCGATTCTAAATGCGAGGACAATGATTTTCGATATGATTATAGGTGCCGATGAAACAGGTATGGTCGCGCATGAAATAGTCGTTGGCTCGCGAATCAGAAGGACCATGTCGAACATACCAAATATGACAATGGTTATCGACCTTGACAGTGAGAAGATGCTCGTTCTCAATTCGGCAGAAAAAACCGCCATCTACGCTGATATCGAGGGTGACCTTGGGGACAGAACCAGAAGCTATATCAGGTTCGTTCGCCAGATCATCAGGCAGTTGCAGGACGGCCAGGTCGAAGATCTCGGCGAGCGGATGATCGACGGGCGAAAGGCAGTCGGTTTTGTGGGCAGAGGGCATAACGAACAGGTGACAATCTGGGCCGATGCTCAAACCGCCGTTCCGATACGGATCGAAGTTCATATTGGGCAGGATATGGCCTTCGTTATGAAAAACTTTGAGTTCGATGTGGATGTGGACGAGTTGCTGGTGAGTATGGATGTGCCGGCGGGATATGTATTGAAACAAACGAATATGGATCTGGGTAATGCCACCGAAGAAGATTTTATAGAGAGCCTGAGGATCTGGGCGGAAGTAATTCGAGACGGTTCGTTTCCCGATGCCATAGGTACTGTAAATGCCATGGAACAAATGCCGGTGCTGATTCAAAAGCTCGGCCAGATGCAGGTCACCGAGGAGCAGGGGACACAAATGGGTGTGAGTTTTGGAAAAGGAATGCTGTTCCATCAGATACTGGAAAGCCAGGGTCAGTGGGGCTATACCGGTGCCGGAGTAAAACTCGGTGATGCGAATGCTCCGGTGTTTTGGTATCAGCCGCAAGGCTCCTCAACCTACCGCGTCATCTACGGCGACTTGAGTGTCAAAGATGTAGCACAGGAAAATCTGCCGAAATAAACACGTCAAATTATATGTTACAAAAGGCCGGGCCTCATCACCCGGCCTTTGGGGGAATACAACCTATATGGGGGAAAATTGATTTCAAACCAATACTCTTCTAATGATATAATCTACATTCATTTTATTATCTATGAGACATTTTTTTGCATTTAGACCGGCAGTCATTCGTCTTTATTATAGTTAAAGGTTTTAGGAGCTCCATTTGAACGAATCTTTAAGTAAAAATTTGGTTCATAGTTGTCAACATGGCGATAAGACGGCGTACGCCACTCTTGTCGGGAAACATTACAGAAGTGTTTTTGCCGTATGTCTGGGTATGCTGGGAAATGTCCACGACGCCGAAGATATGGCTCAGGAAACTATGCTAAAAGGTTTCCGAAAGATTAGGAACCTCGGCGGTAGTGACAAATTCGAGGCGTGGATTTTAAGGATTGCAAAAAATCTCTGCATTGATTTTCTCCGCCGCAGGAAACGAACAAAGAAAATTATTAACGAGCAAATAATGGAAACAAAAACGGGTACAAGTGAAAATCATGTTCTACAACAGGCCGTGAGACGGCTGCCGCAGGAGCTTCGACTGACCTTGACGATGTATTACTTCGAGCAAAAAAACGCGAAGATTATCGCTGAAAAATTAGACATCTCGCACTCTGGGGCGTGTCAGAAAATCCGGGATGCCAGAAAAATGCTGCATGAAATATTGACCGAAAGGCTCGAAAAATGAAAAGCGAATGCGAAAAAATCAAAGACCGGATAGCTGATTACATTTCAGGCCTTTTACCGGATGCCGAAGCTGCGAGCTTGCAGCGGCACCTGGATGATTGTTCAACATGCAGAGAATATGAGCGTGCATTAAAAGATGAGGATAAATTGTTGACTGCATTATTTGCAGAGATTGATACGAATATGGAAAATCGGCAGCAGCGTGTACTAAATGAGATACATCGCTCGAGCCAATCCGAACAAATTAAAACAATTCCTATATGGGTAAAGATAATGAAAAATAGAATAATAAAATTCGCTACTGCTGCCGTGATATTGGTAGGTGTTCTTTTATTGACAAATATTTTCGTGAAAACGAATAAGAGTATCGTTCTGGCCGGCGTCCTCGATAGAATCGAAAAGGCCCAGGCATATATGTATTCGATACATATAACAGCTACAGAAAGTACGAATCCGGAAAAGCCTCCAATAAAACAATATATTAACACAACGATTATCTTCTCCAGCGAGTACGGTATGAAATCGGAAATGGACATAAAATGGGATACAGGCAATGAGCTTAATCCAGGCAAATCAACCACCCAGCAAATATATGCTCTTCCGGATCGGAAACTCTCTATTTTACTTAAGCCCGAGTTAAAGAAATTTAAGTTGATGGAATTGGATGATGAATCTATAGCCAGGATGAAAGAGGAAAACAAAGATCCACAAGTAATGATGAATCGAATCATGGCGTGTGAATATACGCATTTGGGACGCACCATGCTTGACGGTATAGAAGTAGAAGGTTTCGAGACTACAGATTCCAAAATTGCAACGGATATGGTCGAAAATTGTGAGGATGTTAGAGTAACACTGTGGGTGGACGTTAAAACTTGGCTACCGGTGCTCTGGGAGATGGATATGACGATAAATGAGTATATGCAGGTGCACTGTATCATTTCCGATTTCCAGTGGAATATTCCAGTCGTTGCAAGTGATTTTGAGCCCGTCATACCAGATGATTACACAGACTTATCCACTAAGGACGATAATGCGCCGAAGTTAAGCGAAGAAATGACTCTTAACGAAGATGAGCCTACAGGCATGGACTTTTGTGAACGAGGAGAAGCTTACTATTTCGATGGTGAATACGACCAGGCTATCTTAGAGCTTACCAAGGCCATTGAGATAAATCCAGGGCTTGCTCGCGCCTATGTTACTCGCGGGATAACCTATGAGGATAAAAACGAACACGACCTGGCTATCGCAGATTTCACCAAGGTCATTGAGATTAAACCGACGGATGCTCGCGCTTACATTTACCGTGGGATGGCTTACGAAAACAAAAGTGAATACAATTTAGCCATCGCAGACTATAGTAAGGCAATCGAAATAGACCCGACGATTTCGGATGCCTACAGAGGTAGAGCGAACGCCTATACCACTAAGGGAGAATACGACAAGGCCTGGAAGGATGTTTATCAAGCACAGGCCATGGGGCATCCGGTTGATTCCAAGCTCATAGAAAAGCTTAATAACGCTTCAAGGAGAGCCGACTGAATCGATGGGAACTTGAATTTATTTGAATGCATCCGTAAATGCGCAAAAGGCCGTGGGGGGCGAGAAAAAATTGCATTTTTCTTATACTAAAACATTCCGCTGAGTTGTTATATAGGTGATAATCGATTGTCATAAATTCAGTTAGGTGAGTTTTAATGCTTGAAGATAAGCTGCTTATATGGAAGTTCAATCGCGGCAGCCGCGAGGCCCTGCGGGGAATTTATGAAAAGTACAAGGACGATTTAGTAACGTTAGCGGCCGCTTTGTTAACCGATAAAAATTTAGCCGAAGATGTCGTGCACGATGTGTTTGTCTCCTTCATCGGATCGGCCCGGAAGTTTCGGCTGACCGGTAGCCTCAAAGGTTACCTTGCGACGTGTGTTGCAAACAATGCACGTAACAAAATCAAATCGAGCCAAAGGCACTATAGTGTAACGCTGGATGAAGCGAATCCGGCAGCAGCGGATTCGAATAATCCGGAGCATCGAGCGATATTCGGCGAAAATCTGAGCCGATTGAGCTATGCCTTAGGGCAGCTTCCATACGAGCAGCGGGAAGTTTTGATCCTGCATTCGTACAGCGGGATGAAGTTCAGGAAAATCGCCGCCCAGCAGAAAGTTTCAATCAATACCGTGCAGGGCCGATACCGATACGCAATGGATAAACTGCGGTCAATGTTAAATGGTGAGGTGCGAAAATGAGACCGGCAGATAATATAAATCAGTTGATTAAAAAATTACACTTAAAGGCCAGTGCCGATCTGGATAAAAGAGTCCATGAAAAAATTACCAAAGCACCGGCTGAACTAAAACAATCGGCTATCACGCAGCCGAATGTATGGAGAAATATAATGAAAAATCCAATGACAAAATTAGCCGCCGCCGCAGCGATAATAATAGTTGCGTTCATCGGCATAAGTCAATTCGATAAATCGAGCGTTGCCTGGGCACAGGTGGTCGAGCAGTTGAGCAACCATACGAAATATAAATGCCGCCAGAGAGTTGTTCGGGAGCAGGGCCCTCAAATACCTACGATGCAGATATATCATCTGAACCTTCAACAGAGGCGGCAGGAAGTAGAAGATGA
>CAYVXS010000128.1:0-3428 GCA_964454885.1 uncultured Pirellulales bacterium | reverse complement strand
AAAACGGCACCATCCATATCATTGATATGCGTGGAGAGGATGCGATAACAGTAGAGCTCGACCCGAAGCATAAAAAGGCCACGGTGACGAAGCTTCTCGGATTCGGCCCCAGAAAAGACCCTGATATAATCGAGATGGTCAAGCGATTCGAGCAGGAATCTACCGAAAGGCTCGGCACAAAAAAAGTAAACGGCAAAGTCCTGCAGGGATTCAGACATCTGCCGAACGAGCACAATGACTTTACCGTATGGGTCGATCCAGGCACGAAGCTACCTGTTGAAATTGAGCTTAAACACCCTACGAGAGGGCAAACTATTTTTATGGATGAATTCGAATTTGACTTCGAGCTTGATCCATCCGCTTTCAGCACGGACGTACCCGACGATTACGAAGTAAAAACCTTAATTCAGGATTACAGGCCGGTCGAGCCGAAGGAGGTTACCGCCGAAGATATTCGAGACGGGCTTTATCACGCCGTATATATGATCGGAAAATTGCCATGGATAGAGAAACAGATTACGATTCAGACTGTCGATCCTCTTGGTACGAGAACTATTGTGTATTTAATTGCGTTGCAGTGCGACGATGGAAATACGATTATAATCGTTCAGGGAGGGTATTATGATTTGGAAAGAATGATCTGGATACCCGAACAGCAGGTCGTTCTTGAAACTCCCTCCGGGGCCGAATTATATACCCACCCGAACGGAGCTATATATGCTCAGTATTTTCTTAAAAGTTTAGCCGAGGCGAAGCCCGATTTATTTAATGCTGAAAACATCAGCGAGGAAAGATTTACAAGGATGATAGTCATGCCGGATGGTACGGTTTTGAGCATTTCGGCTAACAAACAAATGAGCGACGAGAGGTTACAGGAGCTTGTCGATTCATTGAAGGTAGTTGAATGATAGCCACAAAATTGACTTTGAAAATATTGAACGAGAAAAAGACGGATAAATTTGTCCGGCTTTTTTCATGCATTTTTAGGCCAAAAAACGGGATTTTAGAGGAATTTTCACAAAAATAATATTTTTATGTTGGCGCCTTCTACAAATGTAGTAAAATAACTTCTACGATTGTAGAAGGAGTAAAAGTTATGAAACTGACAGAAGCAGAATGGCAAATTATGAATGCATTATGGCAGGAAAATCCCGCCACGGCAAGAGATCTGATGAAACGGCTGCCCTCGGGTATCAACTGGGCCTATACGACCATTAAGACGATGCTCAACCGACTCGTGGACAAAAATGTTGTCACCGAACAAAAGAACGGGAACACGAGTTTTTACAAGCCGTTAGTTTCGCAGAAAAAAGCCAGGTCGAGCGCATTCAAATCACTACTGGACCAGGCCTTCAACGGCGCGACCGGTCCGCTGGTTCATTTTTTGCTCGAAGAACAGAAGCTCAGTAAAAAACAAAGACAGGAAATCCTCAATGTCCTGCAAGAGGAAATCAAAGATTAAGGTGCAGAAATATGGTCGATACGATTAATAGTATATCACTTTTCTGGTGGGATTGGATGGCGGCGATGTTCTGGCAGGTTGGTCTGCTGATTATCCTGATTGCATGTATTGATACGATAATCAAGCGATGGGCCTGGCCGCGGCTGCGTTATGCCCTATGGCTCCTGGTTCTGCTTAAATTGGTGTTGCCTCCGGGTATTTCTATGCCCGGTAGTTTTACCGCGAGACTGCAGCCGGTGACAGATCGAATCGTCGATAATATGACAAGGGAACGTTCTGCTACCTTCAACGAACCGTCAGCCGAAATGCAATACGAGCATTTTCAAATCGTACCGGCAGTAATAGAGGCTCCGGCGCGAACAACGGTTGGAACTCCGCCTCCGATACGAGCCTTCGGAGATTATGCTGTTGAAATTCCGGCCGATGAACCGGCGCCTCCTGTCAGATTCGTGTGGCAGTTCTATGCGATGGTAATCTGGCTTTTCGGGATGATGGTTCTTGGGTCCTGTCTAATATCCAGATTATATCGTCTTCGCAAAGGCCGGCTCCAGACCGACTCGACCTGTTCTATTCCACAATCGTTCCATAATATGATGTTACGATGTGCACGGCAGTTAAAGCTTCACCGGATTCCGCGCATAGTCGTAACGAAAAAAGTTGTTTGTCCCGCAGTTTTCGGAGTATTCAGACCGGTTCTGCTGATGCCGAAAGGTTACTTAAGCAAGCTTTCACGTAAGGATGCCGAGCACATGCTTTTACATGAGCTTGCACATATAAAGCGGGGCGATCCTGTTGTTCACAGCTTTTATTTAATTCTGCAAATCGTATATTGGTTTAATCCGCTTCTGTGGCTTGCCCGCAGACAGCTAATTCATCTGAGAGAGTTATGTTGTGATGCTACCGTTGCAGGTTTGTTAAAAAACAGAACCTGCGAGTACCGCGAAACATTAATTGATGTGGCCCGCCGATTTCTGACCAGGCCTGTCGAACCTGGCATTGGTTTGCTCGGATTGTTCGAAGATACGAACAGGCTGCTGGTCCGGCTAAGCTGGCTGGAAAAGAAAACCTGGAGGTACAAAAAAATGAAGAATGTTATCGTCATCACAATAATTGCTCTTATGATAGCCTTCGTGCTGCCCATGGCTGTGGGACGTGAGACTTCCGATGAAGATTACTTCGTCGGCACCAATCCGACAAGTCAGAATGAATTATCTCGGAACAGCGAAGAAAATGAGATGAAGCAGCTTGAGGAAAAGGACCAGTTGCTTCTTGAGATGCAGGCCCTTAAAGTTCAGTTGGACAAACTGGATGCTCAAAAACAAGATATTCAGAAAGAGCTTGCGAATTTGGAAAAGTCACGCATGACGGCTGAGAAGACCAAAGAGCATGCGTCGGAAGTCGCTAAGAAAGCAAAAGAAGCAAAAGATAAAGCTGATAAGTATTCGGCTGAAGCAAAGATGCATAAGCAATGGGCAGAACAATGGACAAACAGCGAAGAATTCAAACAATGGCAAAAAGAGTTAGAAAAATGGTCAAAGCAAATTCAGAAATTGCACCAGAACAATGACAAACATAACTGGGCGGCCGATCCGGAAAATAAAGAAGCTTTCATGAAATGGCATCAAGAAATGCAGCAGTGGCAAAACAGTGATGAATTCAAAAACTGGCAGCAGCGAATGGAACAATGGCAAAGTAAAATGCAGGATTGGCACAAGCAAATGCCCCTCAATCCCGACGCAGATGCTGATGCGGACGCGGATGAAGATTCCAATTCAATGGTACAGATACCCATGGCACCTCCGACACCACCGATGCCAAAAATGCCACCGATGCCCTCAATGCCCCCGATGCCCTCAATGCCCCCGATACCTCCAATGCCGGAGGATGCCACAGTGTCCGTGGATGTTGTGACGCCTGTTTTACCTCATCCGCATATTGTAGTGGCACCGGAAAATGTTCCGTCTAT
>CAYVXS010000127.1:317-7828 GCA_964454885.1 uncultured Pirellulales bacterium | reverse complement strand
GATCCGCCCCGAATTCCTCGACACATTTTTTGGCCCAGTCACCGGGACTATCCATTACATCTTTGTATGGTTCGACTAAAACTTCGGGCCAGTCATCCGGTCTGCTGTCGAGTACGTCCATAGCAATAACCGGTTTTTCACCGGCATCTTCGGGCGAGCCGCCGTAAATGACATTGCGCGCCCCGCCGACGGTAACCATGCAGGTTCGTGTGCCTCCGTTGTCTTTTGTTGCGCCGAGTGTAATCCGGTTGACCGAGCCGGTAAAACTATCTGTTATTTGTGGTACTGGCATAAACATCTCCAAAAATCATTTATCGAGAATCCACTAAAATCAGGTATGCGGACTTAAAGCCAACATGCGTTCTAAAATTTTTCCGACCGCCGAATAAGCTGGATTGTCCTTCGAAAGTTCAAAAACCGTTTTGCCCTTCGTTGAGCTTTCGAAGATCGTCTTATCATAAGGGATATGCCCGAATGTTTCAATCTCGTTTATCATACAATGTTCGTTATTGTCACCCTCTTTGTTCCAAATCACACCTATTTGCCTGGCGCCAATCGGCAGTTTTTCGGCAAGACCGGAAATTCTCCGGGCTGTCACCGAGCCGATTGTCGTAGGTTCGGCAACAATACAGAGAAAATCTACATTGTTTGTGGTCCTGCGGGAAAGATGTTCCATCCCCGCCTCGTTATCGATAATCACATATCGATACTGGTTGCTCAAATCGTCTAAGAATTTTCTCAGCATATTATTGACTGCACAATAGCAGCTTGGTCCTTCCGGACGACCCATAGTCAGTAAATCGAATCCTTTGGATTCGGTAATCGCCTGCTGAATGGCATATTCGACCGAACGCAGTTTGTCCGTCCCCGCATTGACGGGAGCCTTGGCGCGGGCCTGTTCGCGAATATCGGCAACAGTGCCGGCAGGCTCGATACCCAACGTCAGACCAAGGCAGGAATTCGGGTCGGCATCGACGGCAAGAACCGCCCCGCTCCCGGTCTGCTCTAACAGATGCCGGATAATCATCGCGGCGATTGTCGTTTTACCTGAGCCGCCTTTTCCGCTGACTGCAATTGTCGTTGTCATATTCCGAATCTCATAAAATACTTTTGTATTAAAATTTATACCTTACTTTTGATATTCGCCGCCGACGGAAACAGTGACAGGTCCGTATGCGGCAAAAATTTCGCCCTGATAAATTCCTCCATATACTCCGGATGACTCATTAAATCAAAATAGGTCATATTACCCGCGATCTGCTCGGCGGTTTCCTGCGCTTTTCGACTCAGCAGAACCGTCTTAGCACCGGCAATTGAAGTGTTGCCCACAAAATGAATTTTCTCCACGGGAACATCCGGCAGCATCCCTATAGTGACTGCCTGTCGAATATTCAGAAAGTTACCGAACCCGCCGGCCAGGTAAATTGCATCCAGGTCCGCCGGTTTTGTCTGGGTCGATTCCATCAGGACCTTAATGGCGGCGAAAACTCCCGCCTTGGACCGAATCAGGTTATCGATGTCCGCCTGGGTGATGACGATCTTGTTTCGGTTTTTCGCCGCAGGGACCAATTGGAACTGCAAACCGTCGTCACCCTCAGATAGTGACGGACTGCTGTCGGTTGTAAATCTTCCCGTCCGGTCTATGATGCCGTTAGTAAATAACTCGGCAAGTGTATCTAAAAGCCCCGAGCCGCATATCCCGATGGGCGGATTATTCCCTATAGTTTTGTATCCGATAGAACCATCACCGTGAATGGTTAATTTTTCAATAGCTCCGGGCCCTGCCCTGGTGCCATGTTTGATTCCGCTGCCCTCGAATGCGGGGCCTGCCGAGCTGGAAGCACATACAAGCCAGTCTCTATTGCCCAGGACAACTTCGCCGTTCGTGCCGATATCGGCAAAAAGACATATACCGGATTTGGTGAACAGACGCGTCGCCAAAATTCCGGCCACAATGTCACCGCCCACATAAGCAGCCACACTGGGCAGGCAATATAGCAGAGACTGCTTATTGATTCGGATGCCGACTTCCGCAGCACGAATCGGTGGGACAAAATTCGCCGAGGCAACATAAGGCTCACGACGGATTCGCCTCGCATCAAGTTTCAGCAAAAAATGTATCATCGCCGTATTACCGGCACAAATTATCGCGGTGACTTCTTTTGCATCGATATTTTGTCCGGTCGCCAGTGACGTAATCAGGTCGTTTATGTCCTTTACGATAAGTTCCTGCATCTTCTCGAAGGCGTGATTTTCTTCCGCATACATAATCCGCCTGATATAGTCCTCGCCGTAATTAATCTGACTGTTATACACGGCCTGCGAATCCAAAGTTTTGGCGTTTGTCAAATCTACCAGATGGGCGACCACAGTAGTTGTGCCCACATCGACGGCGACGGCAAAATCCCTGTCGCAGCGATTGCCCGGTTCAACATCTATGATCTCGAAAGCTTCATCCCTTTGGCCAATCGTCACAGTCGCCTTGTAATCACAACTTTGTAGCAAGCCGGATAGATTCTGGAGGATCTGTAAGCTCACCTGAAGTAACGGAGCGTCATGTTTTTGTTTTATGGCCAAAGACAGGCGCTCGTAATCGGCAGTATGGTCGTGGACAGTAGGAGGTGACATCTCCGCATAGATTTTCTTTACCAGAGGATCGAATTGGAATGTCCCGAAATGCCCCCCATCATCATGCTCATATAGTCTTCGGGCATCCGAATCCATAAGTATCTGGCTCGTCTGCAGGGTATGTGATTTGGGAATAGTGACAGTGACATCAGCAAGCACGTCTGTCATGCAGGCCAAAAAGACATTTTGCCTGACTTCGTCGTCGGTAAGCAATGTTGTTGCTCTGGTTCGAACATTTTCACTGTCGTCGATAACAACCTTGCATTTGCCGCAATAACCGTCCCCGCCGCATATACTGCTGATATAAATCCCCGCTTTATTAGCCGCATAGAGCAAAGACGTCCCCATCGGGACCTTCACCTCAAGAGAGCTCGGTTCGAAACGTACTGTGCATTCTTTGATGGGCTGTTTCATTTTAGAATTATGTCATTTCAGAATTTTCACCTGAATTTAATTCCAGACTTCCTGCAGATATTTCGGCAGCATCGAGCATTCCCTTGGCCCAACCAGCACCTCCCAGTTCGTGGCCTCTTCGAGCTTACCGCTCATCACAGCTACATAGCCGGGGATAATCAGCTTGCGATGCTTGACGAGTTTTTCAACGCCAAATTTAACCATAGCATCGGCCACCGTTTTTTCGTTTAGCTTGTCACCCGAATATGCGGTCAAGACACTCGTACCTTCAGTATCGACCACGAGAACATAGCTGGGAATCCTGCTGGCTTCGACATCCGACTCTACACTGTAGTATGTCAGCGAGAAGTTAGTCGTAAACATAACCGGCGAATTTTCGTCCGGCTCGCCGATGGTATATACTTTCGGCTCAACCTGGACGGGCTTCTGCGGGTCGGTATAAATATTCATCACCGTTGTCAGCATGGGTAAAAGCGCGTAAGGCTCGGCCGTATCCACTACCACGATGCCGGAATATTTGCAAATCAAACCGATTGCTGTAGCCATCTGAGAGTCCGTATCCATCCCCGTAACAAAGGAAATGGTCGGATATCCCAACGGCCGAAAAACTTTTTTAAGTGCGAGTGTTCGTATCTTCGAAAGGTCGTACAACAATTCCCGAATTTCTCCGCCGGCCCCGGCAGGCGGGCAAAGCACAATATCCTCAACTCCTCCGGCTTGATTCTTTTCTGTCAACTCGGCAAGGGCATCCATCGAATCGGCTTTTGCAACGAACGGACATTTGTTTTCTTTTGCGATTTTCGTCATCGCTTCGAATGTCTCCGGGGTGGCGTGAGCAAGCAAAGGAACAATGTCTTTGACTTTTCCCACCGCGGCAGCCATTGCATCAGGTGACTGGCTGACAAGAATCATTGCCAGGTCACAGGATTGCTTTACCGCTTCAGCGGTTTTGGCAAAAGCCTCAGATGAACCGCTCTCGTTAATAACAGCTACGGCCTGAATTCCTATTTTGGTTCCCACCCGCTCGAATTGCAGGGCGTTTACGGCATTGATGCGTTTTTGTAATTCTTCGCCGGAGAGCTTGTCCGATATGGTGACACCGATAACGGTCGGACTGTGAAACTTCTCTTCGTGCCGGAAGCAAACGGTTTCCTGGCCGATCTGTACCTGGTTGTCACCTTTGCCGAACACAATTTTTCGCATAGGCGGCGCAGCAGCGGCCGCAAGTTTTTCCTTCGCTTCCTCGGATACATCGGGACATTCTTCGAGTTTGGCGCGCTTCTGAGCAAGGGCCATCGCAAATGCCAGGCATGTGGGCTTGCCGCACTTTTTGCAATTTGTTTTCGGTAAAAGTTTGAAAATTTCCAGTCCTGTCAACGCCATAATAATCTCCAGATTAAATATCAAAAATCAAATATCTAAACTGTGGAATCCCTTCGGGATTACATCATCAATTTTGCATTTTACATTTTACATTTTGATCTTTGATTTTATCATTAAAACATCGGCTCCAGTTCGGTTACCGGGTGACCCGCTTTAGTTATAAATTCCAGAACTTCCTCCTCAGTGCCGGCGGTAGTTTCATCGGCAATCATATCGAGAAATTTTTCTCCGCCGAGGCCGAGATCCTCCGCTCTTTGAACGAACGCATCTTTTATTTCCTGCTTTAACATTGTGGGCATCCACACTATTCTGACGATTCCACCTTCGGCGGCGATGAATTTCTTCGAGCCGATATAATGTTTCGAATGCCCTATGAATCCGGGAGTCTGCTGTCCGCCGCCTACGGTTCCGGCGAGGGTCGAGAATTTCATCCCGGAAGGCGTCATCTCGGTAAACTCCCTGTTTACAATCATTATCCCTCCCGTTGACGGCAGCACCGCGGCGATACACTCGAAGCAGCCGCAGGAAGTCATCGGATCGACAATCATGCTGTACTGGCTCATCCGTTCCACATTTCCACCGCTTTCTTTGAGAACAAACGTGTTTATCCTGTCCCACTGGCCGACTGTCCTGTCGAGGCAGTTCCCTTTGGAAATAGGCTGATTCGGTCCCGACGGCGTTATTTCAAAAGCGGCCCGACAATCCAGCCAGCTATAAGCGCCGCACAGGCCCGGCCGCTCCGGGGAGACCACGCAAACATGATTCGGAGCGAAACTCTGACACAGTAAACAGGAATAAAATATTTCCACATCCTCATCCTGCATACCCGCTAAGCGTGCGTCACGCTCGGCGAAAATATTCTGAGCTTGTTTACGAAGAGCCACAACCTGCTTTTCGTCCGTGAAAATTTTGACTTGGACTTTGTCCACAATACTCGAAAATTCCTCGTGGTACTTGGCGTGCAGGAGCTTGCCGATATGCTCGAGTTTGAACCCGGCTTTGACGGCGTATGTGCTGATGCGGACCCAGTTGATGTCCCGCTGACCCATGTGCCAGACACCCTGAGCCTCGTTGAGGAACGTGTGCACGTGACGTTCGAGTACAGGCTCGAAATCCGGCTGCATCTTTCTTCCGGCCACTTCGACGATAATACCAAGCGGCAGTTTGCCCCCGACTTCGACCGAATCGATATCGGCGCCAGTTAATATGACGTCGCCATCCTGGACTTCGGAGATGTCCCGCATACGGAGCCACTCGAAAGCCGGGGTTCTCTGTCCGCCGAATTCGCAGTGCATATCCTCCTTGCGAATGCGTTCGCCCTCGAAGGCGGGGCTTACCGCCACAGGGACGGGGATTTCCGTAATCTTTATTTTCAGCCCGCGGACTTCAATCGCCTTTTCCACGATCTTGTCGTGGGGGATATTGGATACGACGTGCTCGTATGTGCATACACCGGTCGGCAGAATCTCTGGAATATCGGAGTCGGCGATTGTCGGAAAGCCATAGTTAATCGCCCCGGCGGCGTTGGCATACCACTGGTCGGTAACTTCGCCCAACGGCATAACAAAGGCAAAGATTCTGTTCTTGTTATAAAGCAAATTTCGGCGGAAATCCCCCGGCTGAACACCACCGAAACTCAGCGCCGCCCTGCTGGCGAAACCGAGCGAATATATTACGGAAGTAATTTCCCTCCCGAACGGTACCAGACGCGTCTCCCAGCCCAATTGTACTCCGCCTTCGACGAGCTGCTCAGCGAAAGTTGTGTCGTTATTGTGCCCGGACATAAAAACGTACAGGCAGCGCTCCTGAAGTTGCCTTGCGATGGCAACGGCCGTCTCGACATCGGGCGCGGCACCGATTACCGCCGCAAAGCCGGGTGCGGTGCCATCGACAAACTGGATGCCGCGTTCTCTTAAAATGACGTCGTCGGCCGCCCCCAGCCAGATGTCACCGACCGGATTCGGACCGATCAGATATTTGCAGGCTTCGATAATCTCTTCGGCAAAAAGCGTGGCCATACCGGCATCAAGGGCCTGGCCCAGGTACGGCAGCCACAAATCATCATCCACGAGCGGAGGCAGTAAGCCTTTGATTTCCCGCATCACTTCATCGAAATCGGCCAGCTTCTCAACGGCTTTTCCGGTCATCGAATAAATGATGGGAATGTAGTAACCGGTGTTTGGAAACTCGACCAGGCAATCCGGGCCTTTTTGCTCGATGGCGCGAGCTAAAATATCTTCAGCTTCCCGGGTTATTTCGTGGGCGCCGCGTATCGCCGCAGACGCGATAATCTTCGACATTAACTAACCTTTCATGTTTTGCACAGGCGCTTCGACACGTATGTATTCGGATATTCAATCAACGCTCAACGCCCTCCTGTCCGCCATATCATAGAGCTTTCGTTCGGCCTTTTTATTGATTCCGAGGGCATCGCGTTTTTGCTCTATGTGTTTCAATATAAGCTCCGCGGCTTTGACGGGATCAGATTCGAGAGCCCACCTGCCGCCGAGGTCTTTTTCAATTCCGCCAAACAGATAATCGCATACATTTTTACTTCCGGAGACCGGCAGAAATTCTTTCCCGAACACTACGAGTAATCCGCTGCATACGCAGTAATGCCCGATGGAAATTGCCTTTTCGGTAATCGATTCCAGGCAGGCACCCGCCGCCGGGATTTCCGATATATCCTCGCCGAGCCCGCCTTCCCGGACAATTTCAGTACACGCCACGAGCAGGCGGGAATTATCCACGCAACTGCCGCAGGTCAAAACAGGCGGAATTCCCACTGCTTCGCATACCTCTCTCAAACCCGGCCCAGCTAATTCGAGAGCTTCTTTCGGATTAGTGAGTCCCTGTTTGCTGCACGCAATCGTCGCACAGCCGGTAGTCAGAACGAGCACGTCCCTTTTGATAAGCTCCTTTGCAAGAGTTATGTGCGTATAATCCTGCTGCACTTTTGGATTGGTGCAGCCGACAATTCCGGCAACGCCTCGTATTCGGCCGTTTATAATATTATCATTCAACGGCCTGTAGCTGGCCCGATACTTTCCACCTAAAATATAATTAATCGATTCATGGCTGAAACC
>CAYVXS010000127.1:0-307 GCA_964454885.1 uncultured Pirellulales bacterium | reverse complement strand
AACCCACCACCGCTTTTTGCTTTTCATTGGGAATAGTCACCTTGCCGCGATTTTTATAGTTATCGACAGCCGTTCTGACAATTTCCTTGGCGGTCTTGAGCGCCGTTTTTTCCTCCATAGTGACATGCTCGACACCGGGAATTTTCGCCTTATCGGCAGTTGTAATCAGTTTGGTATGGAAGCATCGGGCAACCTCGGCCAGTCCCTGCATCACACACTGAACATCGACGGCCATGACCTCTACGGCGCCGGTGGCAATTGCCAACTCCTGACTTAGAAAGTTACCGGCGATAGGGACACCGTGCCG